>NZ_JAXBLX010000033.1:0-48709 GCF_037027555.1 Halalkalibacter kiskunsagensis
TCGTATTTTCTAGCTGTTTCTTCTCCGCCTTTTCTTCCAGCTTCCTCACGACTCATCGTTCCGTTAGAGTTGTTGTTGTTGCTGCTGTTATTACTAGTCGTATTCTGATTTCCGGAAGAACTTCTTCCACCCTTTTGTCCAATCTCTTCAAAGTGCTCTCTATCGTATTTTCTAGCTGTTTCTTCTCCGCCTTTTCTTCCAGCTTCCTCACGACTCATCGTTCCGTTAGAGTTGTTGTTTTGGTTTGACTTGTTGTTAGCCATTTCAAATCTACCTCCTTGGAATTTTAGATTAGGTGTTGCATAGTTCTGTTTACCACTTCTATTATTCACTTAAACTATTTTTAATTTATTTTTTGCTATGTTCGATAATCAATCAAGTAGATTTAGTAGTGAATATTACTTTTTCATTTCATATATGAAAAAAATCGAGTATAAAGCCTATGCGGCTTAATACTCGATATCATATGTTATCTCTACTGTATTTTCACATAATCAGATCTATATATTATAAGACCAATCAATTAAACCTTTAGTTTCTATCTTCGCTGTATCCGGTCCTTTGGAGTTAGCATCTGAAAGTGCTGATACATATTAACAAATTCAGCTGGTAGAGCTCCACCGTGCTCACCATCTAAATTTAGTTGCATGTCCCCTTCAACCTGTACTTTAATGCGATTAGCATGAACATACATCACTTTTGGATGATGAATATGCTCGCCACGTAGGGCAAGTGTTGCCAAATGTAGAAACTCAGGGAAAGAGAGTTTCTTGACGAGAATAAAATCAAACATGCCATCCTGAAGAGAAGCGTCTGGAGCTAGCTTCTCAAAGCCACCTACAGAGTTCGTGTTCGACACAAGGAACATCATGATTTCACCTTCAAATAATTTACCATCATACTCAATTTTCACTTTCCGTGGTGTTATATACGGAAGTTTTTCAAGCCCTTTTATATAATAGGCTAGTTGCCCAACAGCGGTTTTTAGTTTGCTTGGAACTTCATAGGTTAGCTCTGTTAACATCCCGCCGGCTGCTATATTGATAAAATAACGATCATCCACACGTCCAATATCAATCGGTTCAAAATGACCTCCACAAAGAATATCACATACCTTCTCAATATCACGTGGTATCCGCAACGCTCTTGCGAAATCATTCGTTGTCCCAGCAGGAATCAAACCAAGGTTCGGTCTAGTTTCTAAGTCAGCAAGTCCATTCACTACTTCAAAAATCGTTCCATCTCCACCGGCCGCGATTACCAAATCATATCCATTTTCTCCCGCTTTACGTGCAGCTCGTTTTGCACACCCTTCACCTGTCGTTGCATGAGTCGATGTTTCATAACCAGCCTGTTCAAGTCTTTCTAACACATAAGCTAAATTTTTACGAATTTGTTCACGCCCAGATGTTGGGTTATAAATAAGTCTGGCAGTTTTCATAGTAGATCCCCTACTTTTATAATAATCTCCACATCTTATATCCATTGCTGCTTGTATTGTACCTTAGTTAATCATATTTCAGCAATATTTCATTCTTGACTAAAAAAACGAAAAGTGTCCTTAACTTATTGTCCTTCACACACAAAATATAGGATACCCAATTTCTCATTCCACAAAAAATGTGACCGATGTTTAGAGTAGAGCTTTTAGCACAGAAAAAAATCTGCTCACCCAATAAACTTTGAGAGAACAGATCTTTTCTTCAGTTAACGCTTGGCAATCTCCTCGAGCAACAATTTGTTCACCATAGGAGGATTAGCCTTTCCTTTTGATGCCTTCATTATTTGTCCTACTAGGAAGCCAATGGCCTTTTCCTTCCCGTTTTTATAATCTTCAACGGACTGAGCGTTGTTATCAAGAACGTCTGTAACCATCTTAAGTAGTTCACCTTCATCAGAAATTTGGACCAGTCCTTTGTCTTTGACAATTTGTTCTGGATCTCCTCCTGCTTCGATCAACTCTTTAAATACTTTCTTTGCAATCTTAGAAGAAATCGTCCCTTTTTCAATTAGAGTAATCATCTTGGCAAGGCCAACTGGTGTCAGAGCTACGTCTTGAAGCTCTTTTTGCTCTGCATTTAAATAAGCAGATACTTCACCCATTAACCAGTTCGAAGCTTGCTTCGCTCCTGCACCTTGTTCAATTGTTTGTTCGAAGAAATCGGACATTTCTTTTGTCAGTGTCAGAACCACCGCATCATAAGCTGGAAGTCCTAATTCTTCGACATAACGCTTTTTACGTGCATCTGGAAGTTCTGGAATTTCAAAGCGGACACGCTCTTTCCATTCGTCATCAATATATAAATCAACGAGGTCAGGCTCAGGGAAGTAACGATAGTCATCTGACCCTTCTTTTACACGCATTAAAAGTGTTTTATTCGCTGCTTCATCAAAGCGGCGCGTTTCCTGTTCGATAATTCCACCTGACAGAAGCACTTGCTCTTGACGCTTTTCTTCATATTCAAGTCCTTTACGAACAAAGTTAAAAGAGTTTAAGTTTTTTAGCTCTGCCTTCGTACCAAATTTCTCTTGTCCTACTGGACGGAGGGAAATGTTCGCATCGCAACGTAAGGATCCTTCTTCCATTTTACAATCAGATACTCCCGTATATTGAATAATCGCTTTCAGCTTTTCAAGATACGCATATGCCTCAGCAGGCGTACGAATATCTGGCTCTGAAACAATTTCAATAAGAGGCGTTCCTTGACGATTGTAATCCACAAGAGAATAACCGTTACCAGAGTGGGTAAGCTTCCCTGCATCTTCTTCTAAATGAAGACGAGTAATCCCAATCCGTTTCTTCTCGCCTTCTACCTCAATTTCGATCCAGCCATGCTCCCCGATCGGTTTATCAAATTGTGAAATTTGATAAGCTTTCGGATTATCTGGATAGAAGTAGTTCTTTCGATCAAACTTCGTATCCGTTGCAACTTGACAATTCAATGCCATCGCTGCTTTCATGGCAAACTCAACAGCCGATTTGTTTAACACAGGTAAGACGCCTGGGTATCCAAGGTCGATGACGCTTGTATTGGCATTCGGCTCAGATCCGAAGTGGTTCGGACTAGCTGAGAAAATTTTCGATTCTGTCTTTAATTCTACGTGGACCTCAAGTCCAATAATTGTTTCGAAATTCATCGCAGTCTCCCCCCTTACAACGTAGGTTTTTTCGTGTGATAGTCTGTTGCTTGCTCAAATGCATGTGCCACACGATATACTGTACTTTCATCAAAATGCTTTCCAATAATTTGCAACCCAAGTGGTAGCCCATTCGTAAATCCACAAGGAACCGAGATTCCAGGGACACCAGCCAAGTTTACAGGGATCGTTAAAATATCATTTGCGTACATTGTTAATGGATCTTTTGTATTTTCACCAATTTTGAATGCTGGAGTTGGTGTTGTTGGCCCAACAATGACATCGTATTTTTCAAATACCTTTTCAAAGTCTTGCTTAATTAGCGTACGAACTTGTTGTGCTTTTTTATAGTAAGCATCATAGTAACCTGAACTTAAAGCAAATGTACCAAGCATAATACGACGTTTTACTTCATCTCCAAACCCTTCAGCACGTGTTTGCTTGTACATTTCAAGAAGGTTCTCGGCATTATCCGTACGATAGCCGTAACGAACGCCATCAAATCGAGCAAGGTTCGCTGATGCCTCTGAAGAAGAAATCAGATAATACGTTGCAAGTGCATATTTAGAATGCGGAAGAGATACTTCTTCCCATGTTGCCCCTTGTGCTTCAAGCACCTTTAACGCATCTAAAACTGATTGCTTAACTTCCTCTTGCACCCCTTCACCAAGATACTCTTTCGGAACAGCAATTTTTAATCCTTTCACATCTCCTGTTAGAGCAGACAAGAAGTCAGGTACTTCCACATTAGCAGAAGTCGAATCCATCGGATCAACACCTGTAATCGTTTGAAGAAGGTATGCATTATCTTCTACATTACGAGTAACTGGTCCAATTTGATCTAAAGAAGATGCAAATGCCACTAACCCGAAACGCGAAACTCTTCCATATGTAGGTTTTAGCCCAACAACGCCACAAAAGGCTGCTGGTTGACGAATGGAACCACCTGTATCTGAACCAAGGGAAAACGGAACTTCTCCTGCTGCTACAGCAGCAGCTGATCCACCACTAGATCCACCAGGTACAGTCTCTAGATTCCATGGGTTTTTCGTTTCTTGTAAAGCTGAATTCTCCGTTGATGAACCCATTGCGAATTCATCCATATTTAACTTTCCAATCGTAATAGATTGAGCGTTTTTCAACTTTTGAACGACCGTAGCATCATAAATCGGATCAAAGTTTTCAAGGATGCGACTTGAACATGTTGTACGTAGGCCCTTCGTAACAATATTATCCTTAACACCTATTGGCATACCAAATAAAAGCCCACGCTCACTGCTTGAGCTAAGTGCTTCGTCTAGCTCAGTGGCGTAAGCACGCGCCTTTTCTTCATTAAGTGTGACAAACGCCTTTACTTTATCGTCTACCTCAGCAATGCGCTTGTATGATTCATCAACAAGGTCAGAGACTTTCACTTCTTTCTTTAGAAGCATCGTGTGAAGCTCTGACATCTTATGGTCAAATAATGACATGAAGCTTGTCCTCCCTACTATTCTATAATTGATGGTACACGTATTTGACCATCTTCATGATCCGGTGCATTTTTTAATACATCTGCAATCGGTAAACCTTCTGCAGATTTGTCTTCACGCAAAACATTCTTCATATCAAGAACATGTGTAGTCGGTTTTACACCTGTTGTATCAAGTTCATTTAATTGTTCAGCAAAAGTAATAATCGCATCAAGTTGTTCCGTAAACATTTTCGTTTCTTCTTCTGTAATCGCAAGTCTTGCTAAGTGCGCAACATGCTTTACTTGTTCTTCTTGGATTCGTGACATTTCTCCTTCACCTCCGAAAAAATTCGATCATTTTGACAATATTATTAATAATACCAAATTCCACACCTGCAGGCAACAAAGCCCAATCTATCTAATCGTTTAATTAGATAAGAAAAACCTCTCTTAGCTCAAACACTAAGAGAGGTTAACGTATTATTATTTCGATTGATCAAATTCTACTTCAATCTCCGTTGACGGCTTTTCACCAAGTAAACTTACAACAAGGATCGCAACCCAAGCTAAGATAAAGCCTGGAACAATTTCATATAACCCTAATAATGGAAACTGCTCTGCTGATAAACCGAACCAACGATCAAGCTCAGCCCAGACAATCACCGTAATTCCACCAACGACCATTCCTGCTAATGCTCCATTTTTCGTCATTCGCTTCCAGAAGAGAGCGAGGATGATGACTGGACCAAATGCTGCTCCAAACCCAGCCCATGCATACCCTACTAAATCGAGTACGGAACTTTCAGGGTTGTAAGCAAGCAATGTAGCTAGCAGTGCAATCGCAACAACCCCAATTCTCCCAACTAAAACTAGTTCTTTTTGAGAAGCATTCTGGCGAATAAAGCCCTTATAAACATCCTCAGCAAGAGCACTAGATGAAACAAGAAGCTGAGAATCAATTGTAGACATAATCGCTGCTAAAATAGCAGCAAGCAAGAATCCAGCTACCCAAGGGTCAAACAGGACTTGTGTAAACAGGATAAAGACTGTTTCATGGGCTCCATCAGGCAGAGGATGCCCTCCTGGGCCATTTGTTGAAAAATACGCAATCCCGGCAAAACCAGTGAATATTGCACCAAATAAAGCAAGTACCATCCAAGTCATTCCAACCGCACGTGCTTTTGGAATTTCTTTTACTGATTTCACAGCCATAAAGCGGGTCAGAATATGTGGCTGACCAAAGTAACCTAATCCCCATGCAAGCAACGAAATAACGCCAATCAACGTTGCCCCTTGGAACGCATCTAAATAGGCAGGGTCCATTGTCCCTACTGCATTTACGGTCTCATTCCAACCACCCATTTTAGAAATGGAAACAATTGGAACAATAATTAATGCTAAGAACATAAGAATTCCTTGGAAAAAATCTGTCCAGCTAACTGCAAGAAATCCACCCAAGAACGTGTATGAAATAATAACTAGTGCCCCGATCCAAAGTGCTTGCGTATAACTCATTCCAAATGATGCTTCAAAAAGAAGTGCACCACCGACAAGTCCTGAAGACGTATAAAATGCAAAGAAAACAAGAATAACGAGTGCAGAAATAATACGTAATACCTTCGACTTATCATGAAACCGATTTTCCAGAAAATCAGGCAGCGTAATCGAATCGTTCGCCACTTCTGTGTACGTACGAAGACGAGCTGCAACAAACTGCCAATTTAAATACGCACCAATAGCTAATCCAACAGCAATCCAAATTTCACCCATGCCGCCTATATACATTGCACCAGGTAAACCGAGTAATAACCAACTACTCATATCAGAGGCACCTGCACTTAAAGCAGCAACGCTTCCGCCAAGTCGTCGTCCTCCAAGAACATAGTCTGATAAATTACTTGTCATTTTATAAGCTACTAATCCGATTACGAGCATCCCGAGCAAATACAAGATAAATGTAATAATCGTTGCTAGTTCCAAATTAATCACTCCTTCTTAAATACTAATGACGCTAACGATAAAATAATTAATAACGGCATTGGGATAAACAACAAAAGCCAAGTTGCTGTAGTCAAACCATAATCCATTTGTACACCCCCTTTAATCGGCTCTATGCAACTACTATGCAAGTACAAGAAACTTGATTACTTAAACAAATGTTTATTTAAGTAAATTGACTCATACTAGACATGCTATTTACCATAACATAAAATAAAAAACAGAACACTCTAACAATTTTAAATCAAAAAGGCTATTGCATATTTATTCTTGTTTCTCCTGTATACAAGCGCTTTAATCAATATAGAGTAATATATATACAACAAGAATAATGTTCATTAATTTCTTTATTACATTACTGGGGTAAATTATTTTTAGTTAGATAAAAGTATTTTACCCACTTTTTTTTCAAAAAAAAACTTTCTAAAGTTATATACCTCTAGAAAGTTTCTTGTTTCTATCTCGATCCTTTTACATACGGTTTTCCAATTGCTTTTGGGGCTTCTGCACGTCCTACAAAACCTGCCAACGCTAATATTGTCAGTACATAAGGTGCAATAAGAAGAAAAACAGATGGGACATTGGCCAATAGAGGAATTTGAGCACCTGTTATACTTAACGCTTGTGCTAATCCGAAAAACAACGCTGCCCCAAGTACTCCTAAAGGATTCCATTTCCCAAATATTAACGCTGCTAGAGCCATAAATCCTTGTCCAACAATGGTTGTACCCGAGAAGTTCCCTGAAACGGTAACAGCAAATACCGCTCCACCTAACCCGGCGAAAGCTCCGCTAAGCATTACCCCGATATAACGCATTTTATTGACGTGAATTCCCATTGTATCTGCAGCCATTGGATGTTCACCTACAGAACGAAGACGTAAACCAAACGGCGTATAAAACACAACATAATAAACAACTAGTGTAAGGGCGATAGCAATATAGGATGTTACATAAGCATTTGCAAAGAACAAAGGACCTATGATCGGAATATCACTTAAAAAAGGAACATCCTCACGGTAAATTCGATTACGGATATAGTCTGTTTGCCCCTTTCCATAAAATAAGCGAATTAAAAAGACTGTTAATCCAACTGCTAAGAAATTTAACGCCACCCCACTTACAATTTGATCCGCTCGAAATGTTATCGAAGCCACCGCATGAAAAAGCGAAAATAGTGCACCAATGACTACAGCAGCGATCATGGCAATCCATGTTGAAGCAATTCCCAGTCCCATACCTTCTAACGCTAACGTCACGACGATACCAGTAAATGCCCCTACGACCATTAGTCCTTCAAGGCCAATATTTACAACACCTGAGCGTTCACTAAATAACCCACCAAGCGCAGTCAAGATGAGGGGAGCCGCTGCGTAAATGGCTGCTGGAATGACAAGCGCCAAAATTTGCATAATATCCATATCAGATACCCTCCTTCTTGATACGATTCATAACCCAACGTATGATATAACTTGATGCGACAAAGAAAATAATGAGAGCGATCACAATATCAATAAGTTCAGTAGGGACTCCGGCTCTCGACTGCATATTCAAAGCTCCAATTTGTAAGCCACCAAACAAGAATGAAGCAAATACAACTCCAACCGCTGTATTAGCCCCAAGTAAAGCTACTGCGATCCCATCAAACCCTATTCCAGAAAATCCAGAAAGAATACTCATATATCCATACGTTCCAAGTCCCTCCATTGCACCTGCAACTCCTGCAAAACTACCTGAGATAATCATAGATAAGACAATGTTTCTTTCAACATTCATTCCAGCATATCGTGAAGCATGCTGGTTAAATCCAACCGCTCGAAGTTCATATCCTTTTGAAGTTCTCCATAATAGAAACCACATGACAAGACACCCTATAGCGGCCACAATGAAGCCATAGTGGAGTCTTGAATAATCCGTCATGGACTCTAAGAAAGGGGAGGCCAAAGATGCTGAAGGAGAAATGGTTTCCGTTCGTTCTCCAGGCACTAGCAAATACGCTCGAATTAAGTAATTAGCTGTATATAGAGCGATATAATTCATCATAATTGTCACGATTACTTCATGTACTTGGAAACGCGCCTTTAATAGACCAGGTACAAATCCCCACAAAGCACCGGCAATTGCACCTACTAAAATAGCCATTGGCAGGTGAATGATTTTCGGTAGTTCAAATGCAATCCCTACATAAACCGATGCTAGCCATCCTACTATGACTTGTCCTTCTACTCCGATGTTAAACAATCCTGTTCGAAAAGCAAACGCTACAGCAAGTCCAGATAGAATTAGTGGCGTCATTGTACGAATCGTTTCCCCTATGTAATAGGAATCACTAAATATCCCTCTTAATAATGCTGAGTACCCTGCTATTGGGTTATAACCACTAAGAAGCATTACTACTGCACCAATTAAGATTCCTAAAAATACAGCAATTAAAGGAACCATCAAGGAGACTAACCTCCCCTTTTGTAGTAATTTTTCCATCATTCTGCTTCACCCTCTTTCCTCGTCTGACCACCAGCCATCAGCAAACCTAATTCTTTTTCATTTGTTTTGTCTGCATCTACAATCGCTACTATTTCTCCTTCATACATCACAGCAATCCGGTCACTGACATTTAAAATTTCATCTAATTCTAATGACATAAGCAACACAGCTCGTCCCTTATCACGTTCCATCACAAGGCGACGGTGAATCGATTCAATTGCCCCAACATCTAATCCACGAGTCGGTTGTGCAGCAATTAAAAAGTCTGGTGATCGATCAACTTCTCGCGCAATAATGCCTTTTTGCTGGTTCCCTCCCGATAACGCCCGAGCAGGAGTTAGTTCACTAGGTGTCCTCACATCAAAGTCTTCAATCAACTCTCGAGCTTTATTGTAAATTTCAGGATAATTCAATATACCACTTGAAGAAAATGGCTTTTGATAATACGTTTGCAAAACCATATTTTCACCAATCGTAAAATCAAGAACAAGCCCATGCTTGTGCCGATCCTCAGGGATATGTCCAATACCTGATTCTGTTACTCTTCGTGGTTTATAATTGGTAATATTCTTCCCGTTTAGAGAGATAGTCCCTGTCTCTACTTTACGTAATCCTGTGATAGCTTCTATTAATTCCGATTGGCCATTACCATCAACTCCAGCTAATCCGATGATTTCTCCAGATTTCATATCCAAATTGAGTTTATTAACAGCATTTACTCCACGAGCATCTTTGACAATTAAGTCCTTTACACTTAAGACAACGTCCTTTGGCTGTGCTGGCTCTTTTTCTACTCCAAAGTTTACTTCTCGACCTACCATCATTTCCGCCAGTTTATCTGGATCTGTATCTTTGACTTCTACCGTTCCAATTCCTTTGCCTCGACGAATTACTGTACAGCGATCACAAACAGACATAATTTCTTTTAACTTATGGGTGATTAAGATAATTGATTTTCCTTCTTTCACCAACATTTTCATTATGTTAATCAACTCTTGAATTTCTTGCGGTGTTAATACAGCTGTCGGCTCATCAAATATTAATATATCTGCTCCACGATAAAGCGTCTTCAAGATCTCCACTCGTTGCTGCATCCCAACTGAAATGTTTTCAATTTTGGCATGTGGATCTACTTTTAATCCATAACGATTTGATATTTCTTCAACTTCCTTGGCAGCTTTCTTTATATTAATCCGACCTGCTTTTTTCGGTTCATTCCCTAAAATTATGTTTTCTGTAACTGTAAATTTATCTACAAGCATAAAATGCTGATGAACCATTCCAATTCCGAGGCGATTGGCTACATTAGGGTCTGTAATTTCTACTCTCTCACCACGAACAACAATCTCCCCTTTTTCTGGCTGATATAACCCAAACAGAACATTCATTAACGTTGACTTTCCAGCACCATTTTCACCTAAAAGTGCATGTATCTCGCCTTTTTTAAGCTGTAGTGTAATATTATCATTGGCCACTATCCCAGGGAACTCTTTCCGAATGTTATTCATTTCAATGACGTAACTCACGTGGAACCACTCCTTACTATCTACTCAAAACACCATTACAAGAAAAAAGACAATGAAGGATTGGACTATCAGCAATCCTTCATTGTCCCTTTTGCCTTCAATCGGTAAAACGATATGCACGTTGAAAAACAAAAGGCTAGTGAGACACTAGCCTTCACTTTATTTCATTAAAGGGATGAAAGATACTCTTCATATTCCTCATCTGATTGTGGAACAGAAATGTCACCCGCTTGAATTTGTGCTTTGTACTTTTCTACAGCTTGTAATGCCTCTTCGGACATATTGTCAGTTGAAGGCGCGATCCCTACAGCTTCATCATCAAGACCATACTCTAGGATTTCTCCACCAGGGAAATCTCCGTTCATTGTACGTTCAGATACTAAATACACCGCTGTATCAACACGTTTCACCATTGAAGTCAGTGTCACTGATTGACCATCACCATATTCTCCTTCTTCATGTTGGTCACGGTCTACTCCAATTGCCCAAACATTCTCATCATTCCGAGCTCGGTTAATTGCTTCTGTAAATAATCCGTTCCCCGTATCACCTGCTGCGTGATAAATAATATCGGCACCTTGGCTATACATTGTGTTTGCAATTTGGGCACCACGGTCCGGATTATTAAAGCTTTCTGCATATTGAACAATGATCTCAGCATCTGGATTCACGGCTTTGACCCCCGCTTTAAATCCATTTTCAAACTTTTTAATTAAAGCACCTTCAACGCCCCCTATGAAGCCTACTTTATTTCCTTCTGTTTGAAGACCAGCTGCAACACCTACTAAGAATGACCCTTCGTGTTCTTTAAATGTAATGTTAGCAATATTAGAAATCGGTGTTCCTTCTTCATCTGTTACAACAGAGTCTACAATCGCCAATTGTGCTTCTTCTACTTGCTGTGCAATTGTACGAATCGCATCTTCCATTAAGTAACCGATCCCCCAAACAAGATTTACATCTTCACGAACTAGATTACGCAGGTTTGGTTCAAATTCAGCTATATCACTAGATTGTAAGTAGCGGTAGTCTGTTCCTTCTTCCAAACCAAACTCTTGGCCAAACTCAACTAAACCTTCCCATGAAGATTGATTAAATGATTTATCATCAATTCCACCTACATCAGTAACCATTCCTACTGTAAAATCCTCAGCACCTACTGCTTCTTCTTCTTCAGGTGCTGTTTCTTCAGTCATTGGGTCCTCTTCAGTCCCTGGAGCTTCTTCTTCTCCTGCTCCACAAGCTGTTAATGCCATTACCGTCGCTGCAGTAACAGTTAACATACGTAACCAATTTTTCATGTGAAATCCCCCTTTTTATGTAAGTGCACACGCCTAATCATTGTAGGACACACTTTGTCTATAAGTAACAAGTATGTCAAACAGTTCTTTGCATAGGTTTTCACGTAACTTAAGTTCTATTCCTATTATGCAAAAATCAGTTTGACCTTATGAAAAATAGTATGTAGTGATCCCAGACATAGGCTGTTGTTCGTCAGACATCTGACCTCTTACAAGTTGTCTTCGAACGAACTAAATATATCATGTACTCTGCAAATAATAAATAGTTTTTTAAAAGTAAAACCCGCTCTTATTCGACATTTTTTTCAGTATCGTAGGAAATCTTACTAACTGATTTACACAGTTATTGTTTTCCATTTATAATTTATACTTTTCCATAAGAAAAAGGCCTCTTAACCATCCCTTTCAACCTGCAACTTTAGGTGAAAAATGATCGATCAAGTGACCTCGTTTATTAGAAGATGTGAATAAAAGGTTCCTCATTTGGGTTCTGAATAATAACACTCTCTGTATTTCCTGCCACAGACGTAATCGTGACACTCACCTTATAATTTCCTTGAAATCTTTGTTGTAGTTCACTTGCTACATACTGTGACAGAGCAACAATTTCCGCTTTTCCTTGAAAGCGAAGAGGAATTTCAATTTCTAACTCTTGAACTTGATTATCGACATAACGACCTTTTCCAACTACTCCAACGAACGTATCAAAAAAATCCTGAATATCATCTTTAAAACGTTGGAATTGATCTGCTTCATTTCGCGCTTCTTGATTTGCTTCGGTTGAAGGAAACAAATAATACCGTTCATTGACCCTTTGCCATCTTTCTAGTTCACTGCGAGCTGCAGCTTTTGATCTTGCAATGAAATTGCCTGGTATGACCGACTCCCGTGCTTGCTCACGAAATAGAGCAAATACAATTGGAATGTCTTGAAAGGCTCCTTCTTGCATATTTTCAGAACGTAATCTTTGTAAAATTTCATTGGCGATTCGTTGACCTTCTTGTTCAATTGCTTCATCTGAAAGTGGCAATTCATAAAAATAATAACGTCCCTGTTCATCTTCTACTCTAAAATTATAGACACTATTCATAGAAAGTCCAATCACAATACCACCAAGGTTTAATTGCCCATTGCTATCTTCTACAAGATAATTATGTTCTAAAATATGCGACAAATAACGAGGTTGGCTTTCTTCTCTCTCTCTCATCTCCCCGCTTTCACCAAGTGCTGGATTAAGACCTTGGGGATTAGTTTCCTCATCATATCGCATCAACCAACTATTAAGCGTATTGCGTTTAATAAATTGCCCTTCTCTAAAAAAGTATCTATCAGGATCAAAGTATTGTTGCGCGATACGTGTAAGTCCTATTTCCAATTGATCTAAATCAAGGCGATTGTAAACAACAGAATTCCCAAATCCTCTTGATTCCCCATGTAAATAAGAGCCATCATATAGTACGCTTTGGTAGTAATTATCTGGTGTAATCACTTGTGGAACAACTTCTACCACTTGTTCCTGTTCTTGTTCATTTCCTTCCTCAACGACTTGCTCCTCTTCCCGAGGTGTAATAGGAAAACATCCCGTCAGAAGAAACAAAAGAAGGCATAGTATTCCCCATCTTTTAAACACAAGTACTCCCCTCCCTTCTTTTTCTATGTTTCCTTGCGAAAAGCTTCTACAAGTTGAGCTTCATCCCAAATTTCTATCTGCAACTCTTCCGCTTTTGTTCGTTTTGAACCAGCATCTTCTCCGGCAATAACAAGGTCAGTCTTTTTACTTACACTCCCTGTTACTTTTCCTCCAAGAGCTTCTATTTTTTCTTTGGCTTCTCCACGTGTAAGTTGTTCAAGTTTCCCTGTTAACACTACAGTTTTTTTCGCAAATGGACTACCTGTTACATCTGCACTTGCAGGCGCTTTGGGTCCTTTATACGTTACATTAACGCCTAAGGCTTCCAATTCATCGATTAAACGCAGTACTTCTGGTTTGGCAAAATAGTGATTGATCGACGTGGCCATCTTTTCACCAATTTCATTTACAGCGATCAATTCTTCTTCTGAAGCCTCTTTAATCTTATGAATTGTTTCGAACTCCATCGCTAACGTTTTCGCTGCTTTTGCTCCCACAAATCGGATTCCTAACCCAAACAATAGACGCTCAAGTGAATTATCTTTTGTTTTCTCTATTGCTTCTAATAAATTATCAACTGACTTGTCACCCATTCGCTCAAGTTGCAATAATTCATCACGATTCAGTTTATAAATATCTGCAACATCGTGAACAAGATCATGTTCAAATAATTGGCTAATGACTTTTTCACCAAGACCATCGATATTCATCGCATTTCTTGATACAAAATGAATTAAGCCTTCTCGTATTTGCGCAGGACATTGTGGGTTAATACAACGTAGGGCGACTTCTCCCTCTAATCGTACAAGCTCACTCTCACAAGCAGGACAATGTGTTGGCATTGAAAAATCACGTTCGCTTCCATCACGAAGCTCTGGAAGTACATTGACAACCTCTGGGATAATGTCTCCCGCTTTTTTGATGACAACGGAATCTCCTAGCTTCACATCTTTTTCACGAATTAAATCTTCGTTGTGTAGTGAAGCTCGCTTCACTGTTGTTCCGGCAACAATGACAGGAGACAGGATAGCTGTTGGTGTCACAACTCCAGTGCGTCCAATGCTTAGTTCAATCTCTTCAAGCTTTGTAACGACCTCTTCAGCCGGAAATTTAAAAGCAATCGCCCATCTAGGGCTTTTTGCAGTAAAGCCAAGTTCTTTTTGTTGCTCTAGACGATCGACTTTTATCACAATTCCATCAATATCGTACGGAAGTGTCGCTCGTTTTTCTACCCATTCCTCTGTATAGGCTATCACGTCTTCAATCGATGAACAGTGTTTGCTTTCGTTGTTCACACGAAAGCCAAGTTCTTTTAAATAGGCTAGTCCTTCATGATGAGACTCGACTTCACCACCTTCTAAATGACCGATCGCATAAACAAACATCGATAAATTCCGTTTCGCTGCAAGCTTTGGATTTAATTGACGTAAAGAGCCAGCAGCAGCATTACGTGGATTCGCAAACTTTTCTTCCCCAGCTTGCTCTTTCGCTACATTTAATGCTTCAAAAGAACCTTTAGGCATATAAGCTTCCCCACGCACTTCTAGATTAACACCCTCTGTTAAGCGAAGTGGTATTGCAGGAATTGTCTTTAGGTTCTCAGTAATATCTTCCCCAACTGTTCCATCACCACGTGTGGCTCCTTGTGTAAATTTTCCATCTTCATACGATAAGGAGACCGCCAAACCGTCAATTTTCAATTCACAACTATACGTGACATCATCGCCAACTAATTGCCTAACTCTGCGATCGAAATCACGCAAATCCATATCAGAGAAAGCATTTCCTAGGCTCAACATCGGAGTACGATGCTGAACCTTTTTGAAAAACGGCAGAGTTTCTCCTCCAATTCGGACGGTCGGTGAATCTTCACTAACAAACTCAGGATGTTCGCCTTCAAGCCTTATTAGTTCTTTCATTAACGTATCATATTCAGCATCAGAAACAATAGGATTATCAAGTACATAATAATGATGACCATATTCTACTAATTGCTTTCGAAGTTCTTCGATCCTCTTTTCTACTTGCTGTTGCCCCATGGCATTCTTCCTTTCTATTACATTAACCCCATACCCAAGGGTCTGCCCCTTTGAGATTATTGCTTCGTAATTGGTGCAAATTTGGCAAATAATCGCTTTACACCAGTTGGATTTGGAAAGGCAATATCAAGCTCAAGTGACTCGCCATCTCCTTTTAAGCTAACAACCGTTCCAACTCCCCACTTCTTATGCGCCGCTTTATCACCAACACTCCAGGAAAAGCTTTCTCCACCGGTTTGAATAACTTTCGGTCTGTCTATTGATCTAGAACGTTGTTGTGTCGGTGCAGAATTTTTGCGCGATGTTTTCATCCAGTCAGGCGTTTGCTTTACTTCATTCAATGACTCTAAGCACTCAATTGGAATTTCTGCAATAAAACGTGACGGTGGGTTGGTACTCGTTCGCCCGTACAGTGTTCTCATTCTTGCATTTGTTAAATAAAGTTGTTTTTCTGCGCGTGTAATCCCTACATAAGCAAGTCTGCGTTCCTCTTCCATCTCTTCTTCCTCAAATAAAGAGCGGCTATGTGGGAAGATTCCTTCTTCCATACCAATTAAGAACACAAGTGGAAACTCTAGTCCTTTTGCAGAATGAAGCGTCATTAAGGTAATGGCATCTTTTGGTTTGCCTTCATTCTCATCATCTAACTTATCGATATCAGCAACAAGAGCTAAATCGGTTAAGAACGCCACTAGTGACTTGTCTTCATTTTGCTTTTCAAACTCATTTGTTACTGTAATAAACTCATCTATGTTCTCAAGTCGACTTAGCGCTTCAATGGACTTTTCATTTTTTAGCATCTCACGGTATCCCGTCCGATCTAGTAACTCTTCGACTAATTCTGTGACCGATAAATACTCCTGCATTTGCACCCAATGTCCGAGCTGATCGGAGAACTCTCGTAATTTGCTCACAGTACGTCCAGTAAGACCAATTTGCTCGACCTCTTGAAGAGCTGCAAACATCGATATTCCTTGTTCGATCGCAAATGCACCTATTTTATCAACCGTTGTTGCACCGATTCCACGCTTAGGTACATTTATAATACGTTGCAGACTAATGTCATCATCCGGATTTGCGATTAAACGCAAATAAGCTAAAACATCTTTAATCTCTTTACGATCATAGAACTTTGTTCCGCCAACAATGTTGTAGTCAATGTTAGACTTCACAAAAAATTCCTCAATTACACGTGATTGAGCATTCGTCCGGTATAAAATCGCTATGTCCGAGTAGGAATAGTTCTCTTTTTGCATCGCTTCTCTAATTCGTTCTACGACAAATTGAGCCTCTGAATGTTCTGTATCTGCTGCATAATACCCAATTCCACAACCTGCGTCGTTATCTGTCCATAAGTTTTTCTTTTTTCGATTGGAGTTGTTCTCGATGACACGATTGGCTGCTTGAAGAATGGTTTTCGTTGAGCGATAGTTTTGTTCAAGCAAGATCACTTTTGCTTTTGGGTAATCTTCTTCAAATGAGAGAATATTGGCAATATCTGCCCCACGCCAGCGATAGATTGATTGATCAGAATCACCAACTACACAAAGGTTTTTAAAACGCTCAGCTATCATATTTACAAGCATATATTGAGCGCGGTTCGTATCTTGATACTCATCTACGAGAATGTACTGGAATTTTCTTTGGTAGAACTCCAACACTTCGGGAACGAGTTTAAATAACTCAATTGTCTTCATAATCAAATCATCAAAATCAAGCGCATGGTTCTTTTTTAATTGCTTTTGGTACTCTACGTAAACATCTGCAACAGTTTGCTCATATGGTCCTGTTGCACTTTTAGCAAAAACGTCAGGCTTTTTTAATTCATTTTTCGCACTACTAATTGTCCCAAGAATACCTCTTGCTTCAAACTTCTTAGGGTCAATGTTTTTGTTTTTTAATATTTGTTTAATGACTGTTAATTGGTCTCCTGAATCCAAAATCGTAAAGTTTCGATTATAACCAATTCGGTCAATATCACGACGTAATACCCGTACACACATCGAGTGGAATGTTGAAATCCAAATATCTTCCGCCACTGGTCCAACAAGCTGAGCAACACGATCTTTCATCTCTCGGGCTGCTTTATTCGTAAATGTAATTGCCAATACACTCCAAGGAGCAACTTCTTTTTCACGTAGTAAATACGCAATTCGATGCGTAAGCACTCGTGTCTTCCCACTTCCTGCACCCGCCATTAACAATAGAGGTCCTTCTGTATGTGTCACGGCTTGTCTTTGCTCAGGGTTTAACCCAGAGAGCATCTTTTCTATTATTTTCGCTTGCACACCCTCACCACCAAACGTATGTTCTCACTTTATATTTTATCGTGCTTCTTCTTTTATTTCAACGTTTCTTTAACGGCTGCAACAGTAGTTAGTGCAGCTTTCAAGTCTTCATAGATGATATTTCCTACTACTACCGTATCAGCATATTGTGCCATTTCCTTCGCTTTTTCAGCAGAACGAATGCCACCACCATAGAACAGTTTTGTCTGATCAAGAACTCCAGAAACATTCTTTACAATCTCTACATCGCCATATGTTCCACTATATTCTAAATAAAAGATTGGGAAGTGATAAAGATGCTCCGCCATCCGCGCGTAGGCAACGACGTCATCGGAAGAAAGTTCGGTTTTCGCTTTGGTAAGCTTGGCTGCCTTCGCTTCATCGTTTAATATGCAATACCCTTCCACAGCGATTTCATCCCAGTTCATAATCGCACCGTATTCTTTGATCGCCTCATGATGGTGTCCAGAAATCCACTCTACCTTGTTACTATTCATAACTGATGGAATGAAAAAATAATCAAACCCAGGAGTGATTGCCTCACTATTTGAAATCTCTAGTGCACAGGAAACCGTGTACCGGCGAACCCTTGCCAACAGCTGTAATGTATTATCGAGCGTCACCCCATCGGTTCCACCAATAATTAAACCATCCGTTCCAGATTCACAAATCGCTTCTAATGCTTCCTCTGATATTTCTTTGTTCGGGTCTAATTTAAACACATGTCGCCACTCTATATACTCAAGCATCTTTTATCACTCCTGCTTCCCTACCAAATTCCATGTAAGTACCTGTCTGAGAAGTCATTATATCAAAGAAAAGAAACGTTGTCGCCCGGAGTAAGTAACCAAAATTTTTCTTATTTGATCGGAGTGTTTGAACCTGGCGATGACGTTTCTTCCACTATCATAAAATAGGGTGACTCCAAGAGGTTGCATTGGAGTCACCCTAAAATTGTTAAAACAAACGTTTGATTAATGGCTAATGGTCCTACAGTTCATCAAACCCATTCACATCAGATACTTTTACGTACTGTCTTGACTTTTGTTCAAAGAAATCACTTTTTCCACTATCAACATCTTCATAAGCATTAATCCATCTCATTGGATTTTGACGATACCCTTCAAAAGGGCGTTCAATCCCTAGTTGGTTGACACGTTTGTTGGCAATAAATTTAATATAACTTTCAAGTTCATCCATATTAATCCCGTCAAGTTTATCTCCAATAATTGATTGTCCCCACTTGATTTCTAATTCTGCTGCTCGCTTAAATGTTTCTTGTACAAATCTATGAGTCTCAGGTGTATCAAGTTCAGGGTTCTCTTTTAATAACTCTTTAAAAATATGTGAAAACAAATTCACATGCAATTGCTCATCCCGATTAATATAGTTGATCATTGTGCTTGATGACACCATTTTTCGATTACGTGCCAAGTTATAAAAGAATGCAAAACCAGAATAGAAATTTAATCCCTCAAGAATGACGTCAAACACAATTGATTCCATAAATGTTTGCGGTGTTGGATTATCGATAAATCTTTGGTACCCTTCTGCTATAAAGTCATTTCTCTCTCTTAGTATTGGATCATGCTTCCAATATTCAAAGATTTCATCTTGTTCCTGCTTAGGTACTAGACTCGATAAAACATAAGAGTACGACTGATTGTGCACGACTTCTTGAAACGATAACACTTGCATTAAAGCAGCAAGACTGGAATCTGTTAAATACCCAGCTACTTTTCCAGAATAGTCTGTTTGTACACTATCGAGGAAAGCAAGCAAACCAATTATTTTTTTGAAAGCATACCGCTCATCTTCAGAAAGCTTGAGCCATTGTTTAATGTCATTAGACATATTTATTTCAAACGGGGTCCAGAAGTTCGCAAGCATATTTTTATACATCGGATAAGCCCATTTAAAGCGGACATCATCCCAGTTCAATATGTTTGAACTTTCTCCATTAATAATGCCGGTTGAAGCATTGGGTGCGGTTGGATCATATAGTTTACGAGATTGTAATGTTTGTTGATTCATAATTATTCCCTCTCTTATTAAGTGTTAAGAAGAGCAGCTTTCACACTCTTCAATTTCAACCAAAGAAGTCGATCTTGTATAATACGTCGTTTTCAAGTTTGACTTCCAAGCCTCTAAATGAAGGTGCAATAAGTCTTTTGCTTTAATTGTATTTTTCACATAAAAATTAAATGAAATGGATTGATCAATATGGCGTTGACGAGCCTCATTTTGCTTAATGCTCCAAGTTTGATCAATCTCGTACGCTGACTTATAATACCAAGTTGTTTCGGGTGATAGGTCTGGAGCGGTCACCGGAATTTTGTAATTCTTTTTCTCCTCCGAGTATTCTTTCTTAAATATCGGATCAATGGATGCGGTCGTCCCAGCAATGATTGCCGTTGTAGAATTCGGTGCCACTGCCATTAAATACCCGTTACGCACTCCTTTTTCCTTCACACCATCTCGAAGCTCCATCCACTTTTCACTCATATATTGACGTGTATCAAAATATGCACCTGTTTCCCAATCAGACCCTTGAAAAAGTGGATAAGCTCCTTTTTCCTTTGCCAACTCATGGCTTGCACGAACCGTTAAAAACGCGATGTTTTCATATAATGTGTCTGTGTACTCTACCGCCTCCTCTGATTCCCATCTGATGCCTTTTAAAGCTAACAAATGATGCCAGCCAAATGTGCCTAATCCAATGGAACGGTATTTTTGATTTGTTATTTGTGCCTGCAAAACTGGAAGATTATTTAATTCAATCACATTGTCAAGCATGCGAACTTGAATAGGGATCAGTCTTTCAAGTATATTCTCTGTTACTGCTTTAGCTAGATTAATAGAAGACAAATTACAAACCACAAAGTCCCCAGGTTCTTTCACGACAATTATTTTGCCATCTTCGGTTTTTTCTTCAACGACCGTTGTGGCTTTCATATTTTGTGTAATTTCTGTACACAAGTTACTGCAATAGATCATCCCTTGGTGACGGTTGGTGTTAGCTCGGTTTACAGTATCTCTATAAAACATATATGGTGTACCCGTCTCAAGCTGACTTTTCAAAATTTCTTTGAAAATATCAATCGCCGGAACGACTTCCCATAACAATCCTTTTTCACCAAGTAATCCGTTGTTAGCCGCTTCCATACACTGTTTATACTTATCACGGAAATTTCCCTTTCCTCTTTCTTCATCATAATAATCTTCCAAACTAAAACCCAAAGTTTGGCGGATTGAATGCGGATCGAATAAATACCAATCATCCCGCGCCTCAACTTTTTCCATAAATAAATCTGGTAGACAAACGCCTGTAAATAAATCATGGGTACGCTGCCTTTCATCACCATTATTTAATTTCACAGCTAAAAAGCTATAAATATCGCGGTGCCAAATATCTAAATACACACTGATTGCACCCTGTCTTTGACCTAACTGATCTACACTAACCGCGGTATTATTAAGCTGTTTCATCCACGGGATGACTCCAGACGACACTCCTTTAAAGCCTTTAATGTCACTTCCACGACTGCGTAGCTTTCCTAAATACGCGCCGATGCCTCCTCCACTTTTACTTAGCGTTGCAATATCTGTATTGCTGTCATAGATCCCTCTAAGACTATCGTCTACCGTATCAATAAAACAACTGGATAATTGTCCGTAGCTTTTCCCTGCATTAGCCAGTGTTGGGGTTGCCACCGTCATGTATAAATTCGAAATCGCCCAGTACGTTTCTATAATAAGGCCTAAACGTTTTTCCTTTGGCTCTTTCATCATTAACGTGAGTGCTATGACTAAAAATCTTTCTTGAGGAAGTTCATAAATTTCTCCACTGTGCGATTTAGCTAAATAACGGTCTGCTAAAGTTAGCAATCCGACATATGTAAACAACGAATCTCGTTTAGGAACAATTATTTTTTCTACTTCTTCAAGCTCTTCCTTTGAATACTCTTGTAATATTTCTTCAGAGTAAATGCCCATCCCCGTTAATTGTTGAACTAACTCGTAAAAGGATCCATACTGTAGGTTATCTTCATAGTCCCTACAGTGAGCCGCTTTGCTATAAAGTTGCTTTAATAATATTTTAGCTGCAACATAGGTCCAGTCCGGTTCCTCCGCAGAAATTCTCTCCAAAGCAGACAAAATCATTACATTGCTAAGGTTTTCTTCTGAAATATTCTCTTTTGATGTTACTGCTTGTTCAATCTTCTCCTTATATAAAGCAAAATCTAATTTTGGAAATAGACTCACTAGTTCTTGAATCTGAATTTTTGCTTTTTCAACGGTATTGGTTGGTATAATCATACTTTTCATTCATCTTCCTCCTTATCAAAATAAAAAACGCTCTTTCTCCAAGTTAGAGAAAGAGCGTAAAACGGCGTGTGAATAAGACATTAAATATATTTTGCCGTCTTACTTCTCACACCCCGGAGATAGTTTAACTAAAGAATGACGGCAGGTCTCCTGACTCGTGCTTCACCCTACGATGAGCCTTCCCATGCAATATGCACAGTGGGTCCCTCATTTCGTCCACACTTACAGTTGCGGGGGCAGTTCTGGCTTCGCACCAGATTCCCTATTAAGTCTATTTAGACACCGTTCATTCCGCGAATTCAATATATAGTTGTTAAAAACTTAATTAGATACGATATATTGTATATACTAAAGGAAGATTTCACCTATTGCAAGAAAAACATTTTTTCCATTATAAACAAACTAGGTTCGCTTCTCACTCATTATAGTGAGAGACAAACCTAGTAAATGATCGGTAGAAACAGAGTACCCTATTATAATGAGAGCTCTTTTCTCCTAATCTTTAGCTAGCCACTTTCTTCTTTTTTTCTTTTTGGGCTATACTTTGATCTTTTAAGTCTTGATTCAATTCTTTTACTAACCCATAACACATCGCCAAGACAATAAACGAAAGAGGCAATGCACTAACGATGATAGCTGTTTGTAATCCGGATAACCCACCTGAAGCCATTAATACAGCAGTAGAGGCTACTAAGATTAACCCCCATGTAACCTTTACTCGATTTGATGGGTTCAACTTCCCTCCAGTTGTTTGCATCCCCAAAACAAAAGTAGCTGAATCGGCTGATGTGACAAAGAACGTTGTGATTAAAGCTACAGTTAAAATTGATAAGATAATTCCAAATGGCAACTGTTGATAAACATAAAAAAGGGCTGTTTCAAGTCCTTGTTCAGAAACATTTAAGCCTTGAGTTACCTCTAAATAGATACCTGTACCACCGAAAACCGTAAACCAAATAGCACAAACAAATGAAGGGACCAAAAGAACAGCTACAGTAAATTCACGTATCGTTCTACCTTTGGATACTCGAGCAATAAACATCCCAACAAATGGAGTCCATGAAACCCACCATGCCCAGTAAAAGACAGTCCAACCTTGAGTCCACGCCGCCTCCGTTTCATCAAAAGGAGCTATGCGCAAGCCCATTAATAGAAGGTTTTGAAAATAACTCCCTAGGCTTGATGTAAACATATTTAGTAAAAATAACGTAGGGCCGATAATAAGCATAGCAAAAAACAAAAGCGTTGCTATCGACATATTCGCAAGACTTAAGTACTTAATTCCTTTTGATATTCCTGTATTCGCTGAAACAATGAAAAGGACAGTAATAATACTCATAATAATCATTTGAACCATAAAGTTATTTGGAATCCCAACCAAATATGCTAATCCTGCATTTATTTGCTGTGAACCTAATCCTAAGGAAGCCGCCACTCCAAATAAAGTTGCAAAAACAGCCACAATATCAATGGTTTGTCCAATAGGCCCTTTCACCTTTTCACCAAGTACAGGATAAAGAGTAGTACTCATTAAACCTGGTGCATTTTTTCTGAATCTTTGATAAGCAAGGGATAGTGCCACGATTGCGTAGATAGCCCAAGCATGTAACCCCCAATGAAGCCAAGTGTAGCGCATTCCAACAATTGCTGATTGTTCGGTCCCTCCATCTCCAGAAGGCGGAGTAGAAAAATGGGCTATCGGTTCAGACACTCCATAAAAAAGAAGACCAATTCCCATTCCTGCTGAAAATAACATCGAAAACCAGGCTGGACGACTATATTCTGGTTTCGAATCAGGTTTTCCTAGTTTAATATTTCCATACTTACTAAAAATCATAAAAAAAGCAAACAGCAGGAAGAAAGTGGCTACTAATTGATAAAACCAACCAAATGACTCAAGAACAAAAGCTTGAGCTACTTCCATTGCTGAACCTAATTGTTCAGGAATCAAAACACCAATCATGACAAAAATAGCAGCAATAGCCACAGCTACTTTAAAAATAGACCTATCATTTTCACCTTTATCTGAAATAATAAACACTCCTTATTGTTTTTATATTTACTGATTAGAAAACTTGCCAATAAATACTTATTTTTATTAAACCATATTTCTTTTTAAAGTTTAAAAATCATATAGAGTCATTTTTAAGAATTACTCCTTATTTCATGAGCTCACCGACTGTCAGCATAATGAGAGTTACTATTTCGATTAAATAAGACATAATTCTACATTTCCAAAAAGAAATGTCTCAAAAAGTCGTTTACTTTTGACTTTTTGAGACATCCTTATAACATGTTAATACTTCTCAATCACCACTGCTGTCCCATACGCAATAATCTCCGCTGCGTTTGCCATCACCGTCGATGTTTGCATTCTCATCCCGATGATCGCATTGGCTCCTTGCTCTTCTGCCTCTTGAACCATTCGGTCGATTGCCAAATTGCGTGCTTCTGTCATCATCTCGGTGTATCCTTTTATTTCACCACCAACAATCCCTTTTAAACCTGCCGTAATATCACGACCAATATGTTTTGTCTGAATCGTACTGCCTTTTACATACCCTTTTACTTCTGAAATGTCATAGCCTGAAACCTGTTCAGTTGTCACAATCAACATGTTTTATTTTCCTCCAGTATTGATAAAATTTTTTACTTCGATATTTAAACATGACGGTTTAGCCATTTTTTTAAAACTTCAAGAAAAGCTGGCGAGAGTGGTTTTTCTCCGATATTTTTGTACGCCTTTTTTATTTGTAAGATTTGAGCATCGTCTGCTTGATCACGTAGCATGTGATTCATTCCAACAATGATGCGGGTTTCTGTATCCACATTTGTATAACTCGTAATCTCATGCACCTTCTCGGGAGTCGCTTGGACATCCTTAGATCCCGTTACAGCTAAAATTGGACATGTCACTTGAGATAGTCCGCTAAGCACATTGTATTGATAGTGTTCACGAAACCATTTTGCTGGAATTTTTGCTCCTTGATAACGAATCACATCTTTTTTTGAGGAACGCACTTTTTCATCAAATTTAACGCCTTGTTTTTCTGCTTTTTTTGCCACTTTCAATAAGCTCAAGAGCATTCCTTTTACACCCCTTTGCTCCTGCAAAGAACGAACCACTAGTCCTCGCTGATACCCAAGCGCCTCTTCAAGCGTTTGCCCAGCTCCTGCAATTAATACAAGACCGGCTAAATCCTCTCCTTTTTCAATTTCTGGTGCTAGCAAGCATCCTTCACTATGACCTAATAGAAAAATCTTATTTCGATCAACAATAGGCTGTTGTTTCAAATAATGAATCGCTGCCTTGGCATCATGAACAAGATCCCAGAACCCCGTTTTTCCAAACACCCCTTCGCTTTTTCCTATCCCCCGTTTATCATAACGTAATGTAATAAAACCTTGATCGGTTAAAAAAGCGGCAAGCTTATCATATAAATGAAAAAGTTGGCCTTTTCCCTTGCCATTCCCGTTGCGATCAATTGGCCCTGACCCGGCAACAAGTAAAATAGCAGGTAATGCAATTGGCGACGTTTCTGGATACGTTAATGTCCCGAAAATCTGATTACTCTTTCCAAATTGAACTTCTTTTTCAGTCATTTCAATCGCCTCCTCTTTTGATGCAGGATAACATCGTTATCTACTTTGCTACTTACTTTACTGAATCGATCTTCATGATGGTCGTGGACAAAAAAGGAGAAAACATTTATCTAAATTGGCTTAGTTAACTTTACTTCGTATCAGGTATCAATATCCCTTTTTATGAACAGATTTTTTCAAATCTTTTCGTTATTCTTTAACTACAAATGGTTTTCCCTAACCGATCTATTTCATTCGGTTCTGTTTGCAATTTCTATGCTATAGTAACACTACCATTACATTCAAAAAAGGCAGGAGATATGTTATGGATTCGAATAAATTTGACCGAGTATTTAATTCTCTCGAAGAATTTGTTGATACAATTAGTGAAGTTCTAAGCTGTCCTGTCACTCTTGAGGATGCTAACCATCAATTACTAGCATACAGCTCTCATGATGATGAAACGGACGCAGCGAGAGTTTCAACAATCATAGGCAGAAGGGTACCAGAGAAAGTAATTAATCGCTTTTGGAAAGAAGGAGTCATTCCCGCTCTTAATCAAAATGATGATCCGATTGAAATTAATAGCATTACAGATATTGGCCTTAGAAACCGGGTTGCGATCTCCATTCGAAAAAACCAAGAGGTTCTTGGGTACATTTGGGTGATCGAAGTTGATATGAAGCTTTCAGATCAAGATAAACAATTGTTAAAAATTGCTGCCGCAAAAGCAAAAAACCTTTTGCTTCAATTAAATCTCCAAAAAAAGCGTCGTGAAAAAAGCCATCAAGAATTATTATGGCAAATCATAACTGGTGACACGACAACTCATGAACAAATAGTATCTCTTCTTAAAAAAGTCGGAGTCCTTTCTCCAAAACCCCTTGGTTTTATGGTATTACGTTTTAATGAAATGTCCGATATTCTTTACAGGAATGTTATGTATATTGTCAAAACAACAAATAAGATAAGCCTATTGATCGATACAATAGACGAGAATCAACTTATCTGTTTAATTAGCCCCATACATGACAAAACCAACCAATCAGAGCTACTTGACTTTATGGAGATTGTACAGCTACAAATGAAGGAACGATTTGGCTTGGAGGATATGTTTATTGGGTGTGGTTATTTATACGACGATTATTCAAAATTGATGCAAAGCTATCTAGAGGCCAAAAAAGTTGTTCAATTAAAAGGAAATCGCCCAACAGATATTAAACAAGCTTATTTTTACCATCAACTAGGTGTATTCCGTCACCTTGATGTATTGCATAATCACAAAAAAAATCTAGTGATCAATCCTGCTCTATCCCAGTTACAGTCGTACGATAAACAGCATGCTACTTCCCTTTATCAGACACTAGAAGTGGTCTTAAATAAAGATGCTAATATGAACGAAGCTGCCAAAGAGTTGCATATTCACGTTAACACACTTAGTTACCGATTAAAAAGGATTCACGAAATAACAACGATTCAACTAAAAGACCCTATTCAGCGAATTGGTCTTTATTTAGACGTTAAACTTCAATCTTACAAAAGCGACAATTAAAACGCTGGGGGCAGTCTAAAAAATTGACTGACCCCCAGTGAGATAGCCCTATCAAACCTTATGGAAATATGGCACCGTCGTGTATCAATCATGAGCTACAGCATCAATATGTGCAAAACGCACGACGTCAAATAAACCTGTATCCGTCAACTTTAAAGAAGGTATAACAGGCAAAGCCAAGAAAGATAACGTTAAAAATGGGTTCCATTCTTCGTCAAAACCAATTTCTCTGAGTGCTGCTTCTAACTTTTGTAATGATTCATTTACTTCCTCAAATGGCTTTAATGACATTAAACCAGCTAAAGGAAGCGGCAATACTGCTAGGAGCTCTTGTCCCCTTACAACTGCAATTCCACCTTCTTGGTTTTCAACTTGTTCGATAGCATATTTAATGCTACTGTCGTTTGTTCCACAAGCGACAATGTTGTGTGAATCATGAGCAACTGTTGCAACAATCGCTCCATCTTTAATTGGAATCCCCTTTACAATTCCAACTCCTACATGGCCAAGTTTATGGTGCCTTTCTGCGACAACTAATTTTAGCTGATTGTTCAGAACAGATGGTATAAAGACGCCATTTTCCACATTTACCTCTTCAATTAAATGGTCTGTCACAATGGAACCAGGCGTTACTCCAATTACATGTGCTTTAGATGATGTCAGCTTTAGCTCTAGGCTTTCTGTCTCAATTGGCTCCAAGTGAACACTATTTAATAGATACGGTGGCGGGTTAATCGCTTCCCGAACCGGTTGCGTCATTTTACCGTTCTTTGCAACACATTCCCCTTTTATATAAACAGCTTCAATTTCAAGTTTGTCTAAATCACTAATTAATAGAAAGCTTGCTTCATATCCAGGTGCGATGGCGCCTTTTTCTACGAGACCAAAACATTCAGCAGCATTTAAGCTAGCCATCTGAATTGCTTGAAGTGGATCAACACCTAGTTGAATTGCCTTTCTAACACTTGCATCAATTGATCCTTCATTGACAAGGTCATCTAGATGTTTATCGTCTGTTGCAAACACACAGCGCCTTGCATTTTGTGGTGTTAAAATAGGTAACAAAGCTTCTACATCTTTAGCAGCTGTTCCCTCACGCATTAACACATACATTCCACGTCGCAAGCGAGCAAGTGCTTCTTCTGCTGTTACAGCCTCATGATCATTCTCTATTCCAGCAACTCGATAAGCATTTAACCCCACTTCATTTAATCCAGCAGCATGTCCGTCAATTTTTTTCCCACGCTTCCAAGCCGCTTCAAGCTTCGAGATCATCTTCTCTTCACCGGAAAATACAGCTGGATAATCCATGACTTCAGCCAATCCATATGCTTTGTGTTGATCAAATAGACACTCAATATCTTCAGCCGTTAACTGGGCACCATTATGTTCGAATTCTGTTGCCGGGACACAGGATGGCACCATAATTTTAATATCTAGTGGGAGGTTTTTCGCTGCTTCGATCATGTACGTAACTGCTTCAATTCCACCAACATTCGCAATCTCATGTGGATCTGCCATTACAGTTGTTACCCCCCTGGGAACAACAATTTTTGTGAATTCCTCTGGGGGCACCATTGCTGATTCAATATGAACATGTCCATCAATAAAGGTAGGTGCAATATATGCTCCCATAGCATCTATCACAGTCTGTCCTTCGTATTCTCCAATGCCAACAATTATGCCATCAGTGACAGCAACATCGGCCTTATATGTGGTTAACGTAAAGACATCAATAATTGTTGCGTTTTTGACAACCATCTCTGCTTTTTCTCTTCTTGTCGCAGCAGCAATCCTCGTTTGTAATGTTTGTCTCATCTTCATACACCTCGCTATTTAATGATATTTCATCTATTGTAGTACGAAATCTACTCAAATACACATACTCAGCAAGATTTTCTAACAAACACTGAGATTTAAGCTTTCCTTGCTATGTCAACCATACAAAAAAATCGCAGGAACTCCTGCGATTCTCTTTTCTTATTCCTCTATTTGTTGTACTTCTTCTTCTTTTACACGCTCTAACGTCATCTTATAACCATCATTGCCATAATTTAAACAACGTTTCACACGTGAGATCGTCGCTGTACTTGCACCTGTTTCTGTTTCAATTTTATGATACGTATATCCATTCTGGAGCATTCTAGCGACTTCTAACCGCTGCGCTAATGATTGTATTTCATTAATCGTGCATAGATCGTCAAAGAATTCGTAGCACTCTTCAAGATCTTTAAGAGAAAGAATTGCTTTAAATAATTGATCAAGTTCTTTTCCGCGAAGTTTATCAATTTGCATTAACATTCACACCTTTCATTAAAAGCTTTTTTAGTGATTTTAAAAAACAGCACAACGACTGTACATTCATAAAAGCTTACTCAACGCTTTCTTTCTGCGCCAAATGCGTTACACTCTCATTTAAACCTGGAGATGTCGGAACAACATTTACCCATGTTTGTCCAGGCTTTAACGGCACTACCTGTCCATCTTTAACTGGAACAATTTTTCCATTTTGATTTTCCCAGCGAATTTCATTAGCAATTCCACTTTGGAAAAGAATTGCTTTTCCGCCAGAGGTTAAATCAATGGCACGCCGACCTTTATCATCTAACACGGTATGTTCCGTTTCAATAATAAGTAAATTAGCTAATTGAATCGGTAAGCCTGTCTCGTGATCGATCGTTTGTTGATCACCATTAAAGCGCTCATATAAACCGACTTCTTCAACATATCGATACGTAACACGGTTAAGGTCGTAATAATTGATTTCAACTTCTTTCCCACTTGGTCCTGCTACGTAAATATCTTCACTTTCATAAAAAGCAAGATTAGGAATTTCTCCAGTGAGCTCATATCCCTTTGCCTCTAATCCTTCTAACATATGATCAGAGGTGATATAGGAATTATGAGGTGCTTTTCTTTCGGTTGATCGTTGAAAAAGGGTTCCATCATAAAACAATCCATTTAGAAAATCAGCTTCGCCACTTTCTAAAAGTCGTTGGGCCTCTGGACTCCAACCATGTGTGACAAACATCCCATTATATCCGTTCACTAACTCAATATGATAAGGGCGAGCACTTCTGATTGGACCTACTCGTTCTGGAAGTTGACTATGAAACATTGCCACTAAGCGAGTCACTTCAAACTCAGACAAAATTTCAAACACGATGTCAGCATCTCCTAGACCTGATTGCGGCCTCGCAGCTGGATGGTTATTTATTGAAACACCAATTACTCTGCGATCAACTGGCTCTTGTGCCTTTAGTCCATTTAAAGGATATGTATAGAAAGGAGGCGCTTCCGCCTCATCTTCCACGATGCTTTCTTCTATTTGGTCTTCCACTTCAGGTTCTATAACTTGGTTATTATTACATGCCCCGACAACGAACAGCGCTGCTAAAAAAAGGGGGAAACTCATTTTTTTTGACATGTGTTACACGACCTTTTATAAATTAACTCACTACAGTAAAAAAGGATTCTTTTATAGTTTAACGCATAATCGCAGGAAAGAGTACAGTTTTCTTTTTTACATCATAGATTCCTCTTTGCGTTACACGAATATACGGAAGATGAGTCGATGAGAAAAAGAGTAAACTATAAATTGGATCTTCAAATTTGTAACCACGCTCACGTAGTTGATCAACAAACCTCTTCTCTTCTTTCATTACATCTTCCATTGATTGAGTCGATAACACCCCAAGCAATTCCAATTTGATGTTCCCAATTACTTCTCCTGATTCGACTAGTGTCATGCCACCGCCTTGTTCTTTTAAAGCGGTAAATGCTGTGACCATATCAGGTACACTTTTTCCAATTAAAATGATGTCTCCTGTATTAGAAAACGAACTTGCAAAACCAGATACATGAGTCGCAAAACCTTTAATCATCGTAGAAATATGCCATTTACCGTTTTTATCGATCATCACAAAAAAGCTTTCATCATGGTCAGTACTTAAACTTTTTTCTGTACTTTCAATCGGAATTTGATACGGTTTTAAAATAACAGAGTTAATCATCTCTATTCCCATAGCCATCGAAAAATGAAGATCATCTTCCGTTAGATCCCAATCAATCTTAAAAGGTTTTATCCCATACTCCCCCCAAGGAAATTCACCAAATTGGTTGATTTCCTCACCATCTCGAACAATCCATTTGCCTTTTGCAATCACTGAACTAGGAAGGGGGTTATTTACATCGTCAAGAATGTTCAGATGAGCAATTCGTCCAGGTGCAATCATTCCAAGTTTATGGTCAAGACTGTAATATTTCGCAACATTGTAACTAGCCATTGCATATGCATCAATTGGATCTAGTCCACTTTCTAACGCAATTTTAATCAACTGATCCATGACTCCATTTTCATAAAATGATGGCGGTGACCCGTCTGTCGTCATTAAACACCTTTCAAAATAATCGACTCCTAATTCTTGCATTTCTTTTAATAATTTAGGTAAATCTGGTCGTATCGAGGAATGCCGTAGCGATGTTGTATATCCTAAGTCAAGACGTCTTACAGCCTCTTCTCCTGTCATAGCCTCATGATCACATGTCACTCCAAGAAGTGCCATTTGTGCTAATGTGCGCTCTGATGCACCAGGTAAGTGTCCTTCGATTGGTTTACGTAACCTAGTTGTTTCTTGCATCAAGTGAAGGGTTGAATCATCCCCTGCTAATACTTTCGGCCATGAAGTTAATTCTCCTCCCTGAACAACAAGAGGATGTTCTAACCATTCTTTCATTTTCGAGTTCGATAAAGGTTCTTCATCACGAAGCTCTGTTTGCGCATCATAACGAGACCACCAGTACATAGAAGCAGGTAATTCATCTAGCGTCTCAATCAAAGTAAGCGCTTTCTTTTTTTCGAGATGCAAAAAGAACATTAAATTATCATTGATAAGTGTTGTTGTCCCTCGCCCTGACGCATACTTCGCAAAGCTATGGGGATTATAAAGTTGAAACGGGTGAGCGTGGTGCTCAATATAACCTGGTACAACAAATTTGTTTTTACAATCAATAATTTCTGTATCAGTTAACACTGCGGGCATTTCTTTTCCTACGTAAACGATGCGATCCTCAGCTATCCATATATTTGCTGTCAGCCATTTTCGGCGGGCAAAATTTAAGTAATTGGCATTTCGGAGGACAAGAGAAGGAGCTTTTTCTCCTTTTACTACAGCAACTTGCTGTCGCAATCGTTGTTTTGTCCAACGGTAAAGTCTCTCAGTCAATTGTCATCACCCATTTCATCAGTTCCTATTTTTCTAATCGTACCACAAAATTTGTTAGATGACTCATTACTATGTCAAATCTTTTCACAATATTTATTGGAAGATTGACAAACTTGTGAAAGGTGGATCATTTATGAAACCAAACATTGGACGCATTGATGCGTTATGCCGAATTTCAATGGGGTTTACAGTACTCGCATGGTCTACTGCCAAGCTTGTTCGAAAACCAAGCAACAATATACCATTATTTGCAGCAATGATGGGTGGGTTGAAAGTGGCAGAAGGTATTACACGTTTTTGTCCTCTTGTTTATATGGCAGAGCATAAAATGGTAGCCATGCAAGAACACGCTTCTCATGAACAAAGATGTCCTCATGATGAACATCAACAGAGTCACGTCGTCAACTAATCATAAACAATGGCATATTTTTTATGACTATTTCGAAACGTGATTTTTTCCACAGGTAAAAACCGTATAAGATCGCTACGACCTTATACGGTTTTTGATTTATTTATTTATTTATTGGAGGTGATACCTATGTTCAACATCCAAGAATACGCTACAGACACTCTTTTTGTTTACATTATGATCATCGGAAGTATCGTTGCGCTTATTTATTTATTCATGAAGAAGAAACGCGCGAAATAGCTTTATTGGCAATATCTCTACGGTAGAACAGACCATCGGTGCTAACCTTGCTTACTTGTTCATAAACTCGCTTTTGCGCATTTAGCAAGGAAGCTTTTTTCGATGCAAGGAGTAACACACGTCCACCGTTTGTCTTCCATTCCCCGTCTTCTTTCTTCGTACCCGCATGAAAAACGAGAACATCTTCAGTTAGTTGGTCAAGCCCCTTTATCACTGTTCCTTTTTCATAAGTACCAGGGTATCCTTCACTTGCTAAAACAATTCCGACTACTTCTTCCTCTGACCACTCTAGCTCTGGTACCTTGCCGTCAAGTAACGTAGTAAAAACTGTAACAAGGTCGGAATTCAATCGTGGAAGAACGACTTGCGTCTCAGGATCACCAAAGCGTGTATTGAATTCAATCACCTTTGGTCCTGCTGAAGTCATCATTAAACCAGCATAAAGGATTCCAGTAAATGGAGTACCTTCCTTAATTAACGCATCAGCTGTTGGTTGTAACACCTTTTCTACAGCTTCTTCTACATCTTCACTTGAAAACTGAGGAACTGGTGAATAAGCACCCATGCCACCTGTATTTGGACCTTGATCTCCATCTAAGGCTCTTTTGTGATCTTGAGCACCAACCATTGGAATTACTTTATCATGATGAACGAAGGCCATCAACGAAAGCTCTTCTCCTTCTAAATATTCCTCAATTACCACTTGCTCACTAGCTGCACCGAAAGCTTGGTCGTTTAACATAGCAGAAAGCGCATTGATCGCTTCATCTTCTGTCATTGCAACGACAACGCCTTTACCAGCAGCTAAACCATCTGCTTTAATAACAATTGGAGCACCTTGCTCTTTCACATAGGCAACTGCCTTATCATAATCTGTAAATGTTTCATAGCTACCTGTTGGAATGTCGTACTTTTTCATTATTGATTTTGCAAAGGATTTACTTCCCTCAAGCAGGGCGGCTTCTCTTTTTGGTCCAAAAATGCGCAACCCCTCATCTTGAAAGCGATCCACTACGCCTTGGAGTAGCGGTACCTCAGGACCAACAATCGTTAGACCTATTTCCTGTTTTTTCGCAAAAGCAATGAGTTCGTCAAAATTGTTTTCCTCGATTTTGATCGGTGTTGCAACATCTGACATGCCAGCATTTCCTGGTGCAACAAATACTTCTGTTACTTGATCACTTTGCGCAACCTTCCATGCAATGGCATGTTCACGACCGCCACTACCAATAATCAGAACGTTCATCGGTCCCTCTCCTTTATCAATTAATGTTTAAAATGTCTAACTCCTGTCATCACCATAGCTATACCGTATTTATTCGCCATTTCAATTGATTCCTCATCCCGAATCGAACCTCCTGGTTGGATAATAGCCGTAATACCAGCTTTTCCAGCTAGTTCAACTGTATCACCCATTGGGAAAAAGGCATCTGAACCCATTACCGCACCTTCAATTCGCTCACTTGCCTGATTGATGGCAATGTCAGCAGATCCTACACGGTTCATTTGCCCTGCTCCAACTCCAACGGTCATTTGGCCATTTGTTAAGACGATTGCATTCGATTTCACATGCTTTACAACTTTCCAAGCAAGCTTCAATGCTTCCCACTCTGCATCTGTTGGCTTTCGATCAGTTGGAATTGAAAGCGTCGCATCATCTAGACCAAAATGATCTTCATCTTGGACAAGTAGTCCACCATGAATCGATGTAAGCATCGCTTCTGGTTGATCTTGCTTGTTCGTAGGAACCGTTAATAGACGTAAATTTTTCTTAGTAGTTAACACATCTAGTGCTTCTTTTGTAAACGAAGGAGCGATAATGATCTCAAGGAAGACCTCTTTCATTTTTAAAGCAGTCGCTTCGTCAATTTCACGGTTTGCTGCAACAATTCCACCGAAAATCGATACAGAATCAGCTTCATATGCACGTCCGTATGCTTCTTCTATCGTTTCCCCTGTTCCAACTCCGCATGGGTTCATATGTTTAACTGCTACAACAGCCGGCTCCGTAAATTCTTTTACAATCGCAAGAGCGGCATCTGCATCGTGAATATTGTTATATGAAAGCTCTTTTCCATGTAATTGGATTGCGCTAGCAATTGAACTTTCATCCGCTAATGGCTTTTTGTAGAATGTTGCTTTTTGGTGAGGATTCTCTCCATAACGTAACCCTTGCTTACGTTCATAAGTTACCGTGAACGTTTCTGGTTCTGCTTCCCCTACAGCCTCGGTTAAATATTCAGCAATAAGTGCATCATAAGCAGCTGTATGTCTGAATACCTTTGCAGCTAGGCGTTGTTTCGTTTCCAATGTTACATCACCTTTTGAAAACTCATCAATAACCGTTTGATAGTCTGTTGGATCTACGACAACCGTTACATGTTGATGATTCTTTGCCGCTGCACGAAGCATACTAGGGCCGCCAATATCAATGTTTTCAATTGCATCAGCAAATGTACAATCAGGCTTAGCAATTGTTTCTTTAAACGGATAAAGATTCACAACAACAAGATCAATCGGTGAAATATTGTGATCAGCAAGTTGCTTTTGATGTTCTTCGCGTTCTCTCATTGCAAGCAATCCACTATGAATATTAGGGTGGAGTGTTTTCACTCGTCCGTCTAAAATTTCTGGGAAGCCTGTCACCTCAGAAATACCAATAACTGGTACACCCGCTTCTTGAAGTGCTTTCTTTGTTCCACCAGTCGAAACAACTTCAAACCCTTGTTCAACAAGCGCTTGTACAAATTCTACTATTCCTTCTTTATTTGAGACGCTCACCAATGCTCTTCTTTTACTCATCACTTACCCAACCTCTCCATACAATGTTCTGTAATTATTGCTTGCAATGTTTCTGGATACAATTTATGTTCAACGGCTTGCACCTTTTGCTGCAATGAATCAACTGTATCATCCGCTTCAACTCTGACAGCCTCTTGAGCAATGATTTGTCCTGTATCCATTCCAGCATCCACATAATGAATTGTTACACCCGTTATTTTCACTTTTGCCTTAAACGCTTGTCCAATCGCATCAAGTCCTGGAAATGAAGGCAACAAGGAAGGATGAATGTTAACAATTCTTCCTTCGTACGCCTGTAACAATGTTGCTCCGATTAAGCGCATATATCCTGCTAATACAACAAAAGACACACCTTGACTGTTTAGTTCAGTAACAATTTCTTGTTCAAAATCAGCTTTTGTTTCATAAGACTTTGGATCAAATGTAAACATCGGAATGCCATGCTGCTTTGCTCTTGCAACTACTTTAGCTTTTGGATTATCTGTTACAATCAGTGCAACCTCAGCATGCAGGAGTTGCTTTTTTGAAGCTTGAATAATTGCTTCCGCATTCGTTCCACTCCCTGAGGCAAAAACAGCAATTTTCATTACTCAATGCCCCCAATTGTCACACCAGATCCCTTTTCAACTTTTCCAATAATATAAGCGGATTCGCCATTTGCTTCGAGTAAACGAAGAACTTCTACATGCTCCTCTTCCGGAACAACTACGACCATTCCAATTCCCATATTAAATGTTGAGAAAAGTTCTTTATCGGTTAACTCGCCGTACTTTTGTAACAATGAAAAGATTGGAGGAACCGGCCATGATCCGTTATTAATCCGAACGCTAACTCCTTCAGGTAACATACGCGGAATGTTCTCATAAAAGCCACCGCCAGTTATATGAGCCATACCATGAACTGTATGCTCACGCAAACAAGCAAGTAACGGTTTTACATAGATTTTTGTTGGAGTCAAAAGCTCCTCACCAAGCGTCTTTCCTAGTTCTTCCACTTGTTGATCTAAGCTAAATGAATGATCATGTAATAAAATTTTTCGCACTAATGAAAAGCCATTGCTATGAAGACCACTTGATGTAAGACCAATTACGACATCTCCAGACTTTATTGACTCCCCATTAATCAAATTCTTTTTCTCCACAGCACCTACCGAAAAGCCAGCTAAATCATATTCATCTTCACTGTACATACCAGGCATTTCAGCTGTCTCTCCACCAACAAGAGCACACCCTGCTTGCTCGCAACCATCAGCTACACCTTTAACAATGGCTTCTAAACGTTCAGGGACAGCTTTGCCACAGGCAATGTAATCAAGGAAATAAAGAGGTTCTGCACCCTGTACAACAATATCATTAACACACATCGCAACTGCATCAATCCCAATCGTATCATGACGGTCTAGCATAAAGGCAAGCATAAGCTTTGTTCCTACTCCGTCAGTTCCTGAAACAAGTACCGGCTCTTTTAATTGCAAAGTAGATAGATCAAACATTCCTCCAAAGCCACCAAGTGACCCCATCACCCCAGAACGTTTTGTTCTATTTACATGACTCTTCATTCGCTCGACTGCTTCATAACCCGCTTCAAGACTGACTCCTGCTTTTTTATAAGCTTCTGACATTCTTCTTGCTCCCTTCCCTCTAAACCTTTGCGTATGGATGTAATGTATCTGGATAAATTTCAGTCGGATATTCTCCTGTAAAGCATGCTAAGCACTGACCACAATTTGATGTTTCATCAGAACGTCCAATCCCTGTTTTCAAACCTTCTACGGATAAAAACGCTAATGAATCTGCTCCCATCATCTCACGCATTTCTTCGATTGAATGATTCGCAGCAATTAATTCACCTGAATTGGATGTATCGATTCCGTAGAAGCAAGGATTTTTGATCGGAGGTGAACTGATTCGAACATGTACCTCTTTTGCCCCAGCTTCACGCAACATATTAACGATTCGTCTGCTCGTTGTTCCACGTACGATCGAATCATCGATCATGACAACACGTTTGCCTTCTACAACCCCTCGTACTGCTGAGAGCTTCATTTTCACACCTTGTTCCCGTAATTCTTGAGAAGGCTGAATAAAAGTCCGACCAACATAACGATTTTTAATCATTCCTAGCTCATAAGGAATTCCAGTTTGTTCAGCATAGCCAATTGCTGCTGAAATACTAGAATCTGGTACACCTGTTACAACATCAGCTTCTATAGGTGATTCAATCGCCAACTGCTTCCCTAAATTCTTTCTTGATGTATGAACATTAATTTCATCAACGTTGCTATCAGGTCGTGCGAAATATACATACTCCATGCTACAGATTGCTCTTGTTGCTGAACCAGAAAATCTTGTTGAACGTAAGCCATTATCATCAATAATAACAAGCTCTCCAGGTTCAACTTCACGCTCATATGTTGCCCCGATTAAATCAAACGCACATGTCTCAGATGCCACAACATAAGCATCACCTAGTTTACCGATTGATAGTGGGCGCAAGCCATTTGGATCTAGTGCAACCATAAGTTGTTTTTCATTTAACACAGCAAGAGCATAAGCACCTTTTAGCATTTCTAGTGCATTTCTTAGCTGTCCTTCAAGCGTATTATACCCACTACGTTTTATTAAATGGGCAACCACCTCTGTATCAGATGTTGATTGAAAGATACTTCCTTGGCTTTCAAGTTGATGCTTCATACTATTTGCATTTACTAAGTTGCCGTTATGAGCGATCGCTAAGCTGCCCATTTGCGAACGGAAGAGAAGGGGTTGCACGTTGGCAAATCCCCCACCACCAGCTGTTGCATAACGAACGTGACCAATTGCGGCATGTCCACTTATTTGTTCAAAATCGTCAGGACTAAAAACATCATTAACAAGCCCTAACCCTTTATGAACCTTTAGCTGTTCTCCGTCTGTTACAACAATCCCAGCACCCTCTTGGCCGCGGTGCTGCAAGCTATGAAGACCGTAATAAGTAAGATGTGCCGCATCTTTATGACCCCATATAGCAAACACACCACATTCTTCATTTAAGCCTTTGATTTCAGCAAACATGGAATGGCTCCTTTCCAAGCCGTTACAATCTCATCCTGTGTTGTTTTAAGGATGACACCTTGTTCATTATTTTTAATCTCAAGAGATTTTGAGTCCGTAACTTCCCCAATTCGAGTCGCAGAAACTAATTGCTCAAACTTCTCTGCTTTTTCACTAGGAACCGTAACGATAAAACGAGTTTGTGACTCAGCAAATAAAGCTGCCGTTGTTTCACCAGATAATGTTACCGTCGCTCCTACTTCACCAGATGTCATAGATTCAGCTAGCGCAACAGCTACTCCACCTTCTGCAACATCATGAGCCGATGCTACAAGACCCGAACGAATCGCTGTTAAAAGTTGCTTCTGAAGTCGTTTCTCTAACTCTAAATCAAGCACAGGTGATTTCCCTGAAATATCGCCTTCTATCAGCTTTTGCAATTCACTTCCACCAAACTCAGGCTTTGTTTCTCCAACAAGATAGATCACATCACCTGCTTGTTTGAAGTTTTGAGTCGTAATGTGGTCGATGTCTTCAATAAGACCAACCATTCCGATAACTGGCGTTGGGTAAATAGCTACTCCCGCTGATTCATTATAAAGCGATACGTTTCCACCTATTACTGGTGTCTCAAGAACACGGCAAGCCTCACTCATTCCGTCTGTTGACTTCTCAAGCTGCCAGAAGATTTCAGGCTTATCTGGACTTCCGTAGTTTAAACCGTCCGTTAATCCAAGTGGCACACCACCAGAACAAACAATGTTACGCGCTGCTTCAGCAACCGCAATTTGACCGCCCACTTCAGGATCAAGATATAAATAGCGTGAGTTACAATCTGTTGTCATCGCTAACGCCTTTCTCGTGCCGCGAATACGAACTACGGCTGCATCTGAACCTGGCTCAACAACTGTGTTTGTTTGAACCATGTAATCGTATTGATCATAAACCCATTCCTTACTTGCAATTGTAGGCTGAGCTAACAAGTTAAGTAGAGTTTCTTTATAATTTTCAACAGCTGGTGTCTTTTCTTCTAGCTGTTGGAACTTTTCATAGTAAGCCGGAACACTTGATGGCTTATGGTAAACTGGTGCTTCTTCTGCTAGTGCATCAACTGGAAGATCTGCAACAACCTCCCCTTTATGAAGAAGACGAAGGCGCTTGTCATCCGTTACATGTCCAACTTCAGCAGACAGCAATCCCCAGCGATCAAAGATTTCTTTAATTTCTTGCTCGCGACCTTTTTTCACAACGATTAACATACGCTCTTGAGATTCAGAAAGCATCATCTCATAAGGCGTCATTCCTTGCTCGCGTTGCGGAACTAGGTCTAAATTCATTTCAATCCCAGATCCCGCTTTACTTGCCATCTCCGCAGATGAAGACGTAAGTCCTGCTGCACCCATATCTTGAATTCCAACAAGAGCATCATTTTGAATTAATTCCAAACAAGCTTCAAGCAAAAGTTTCTCCATAAAAGGATCTCCGACTTGAACCGCTGGGCGCTTCTCATCTGAATCTTCACCAAGCTCTTCAGAAGCAAATGTTGCCCCGTGGATACCGTCACGACCCGTGCTAGCACCAACATACATGACTGTGTTGCCAACACCTTTGGCTTGTCCTTTTTGAATATCTTTATGATCAATTAATCCAACACACATTGCATTTACTAATGGATTTCCTTCGTAGCAAGGGTCAAATTGAATTTCCCCACCTACTGTTGGAACACCCATGCAGTTTCCATAGCCAGCTATACCTGCTACGACTTCTTCAAATAAATAACGCACACGTGGGGATGTTAACTCACCAAAGCGTAGTGAATTAAGTAACGAAATTGGACGAGCTCCCATTGAGAACACATCACGAAGGATCCCACCAACACCTGTTGCAGCACCTTGATAAGGCTCAATAGCGGAAGGGTGGTTATGACTTTCCACTTTAAACACAACTGCTTGTTCATCGCCGATATCAATGATTCCTGCTCCTTCTCCTGGACCTTGCAGGACGCGTTCTCCTTCTGTAGGAAACTTTTTCAATAGAACTTTTGAATTTTTATAGCTACAATGTTCTGACCACATAACTGAGAAAAGACCTGTTTCTGTCCAGTTCGGAGTTCGACCAATGATCTCCTCAACCATTGCAAATTCTTCATCTGTTAAACCCATTTCGCGGTAAAGTTTCTCTTCTTTCACTCGCTCAGCTGTTGGTTCAAGAAGTAGTGACATGAGATTCCCTCCAATTTCGTACGATCGATTGAAATAAACGTAAGCCATCCTCGCTACCTAGTAATGATTCTACAGCGCGTTCAGGGTGTGGCATCATTCCTAATACATTTCCACGTTCATTTGTTATACCAGCGATATTTGCTTTAGAGCCATTGATGGCTTGCGCATAACGGAACGCAACTTGATTGTTTGCTTCTAGCGCTTGTAATGTTTGTTCGTCACATTCATAGTTTCCTTCACCGTGTGCAACGGGAATGGAAATAACTTCACCTTTTTGATAGCCTGTCGTAAACAAGGTTTCATTGTTTTCTACTTTCAGATCAGTCAGACGACAAATGAATTTCAAGCCGTCGTTCCGCTTCATCGCACCAGGAAGCAACCCTAATTCAAGAAGCATTTGAAATCCATTACAAACTCCAAGAACTGGCTTGCCTTCTTCTGCAAATTGTTTTACTGCATCCATAATTGGAGAGAAGCAAGCAATCGCACCAGAGCGAAGGTAGTCACCATAAGAAAATCCACCTGGCAATAGAACTCCATCGAATCCTTCTAACGATGTTTCATCATGACGAACGTACTCAACTTTTTCTCCTAATGCATCCTGAATCGCAAAAAACATATCTGAGTCACAGTTTGAACCAGGAAAGACAATTACCGCGAATTTCATGAAGGAACAACCTCCTCGATTTCATAACGATAATCCTCAATGACCGTATTAGCTAATAATTTTGAACACATCTCATCAATACGCCCTTCAACATCATCCGTATTTTTTAATGTAAGTTCCATATATTTTCCGATACGAACTTCTTCTACTTCTTTATAATCCATTGTGTGAAGAGCACGTTTCACTTGTCCTCCTTGTGGATCTAATACACTTTCTCGTAACGTAATGTAAACTTTTACTTTGTACATGATGCGCCTCCTAAGCGTGATAAGATTTCTTGATATCCTTCTTGTAAACTTCCTAAATTTCTTCTAAATAAATCTTTATCGAACCGTTGATTGGTTTCTTTATCCCACAGGCGACAAGTATCCGGTGAAATTTCATCTGCAAGAAGAATGTCCCCTGAACTTGTACGTCCAAATTCCAATTTAAAATCAATTAAGCGAACGTTCATATTGTCAAATAAATTAATTAAATGTTTGTTTACATCTAATGCTTTTTCTTTTAACACGGTTAAATCAGAGCTTGATGCTACTTTCAGAATGGCAATATGGTCTTCCGTTACAAGAGGATCTCCTAACGCATCATCTTTATAGTAGAACTCCACAATCGGCTCTGCAAGTGCTGTCCCTTCTTCAATTCCAAGACGCTTTGCCATACTACCTGCGACCACATTACGAACGACCACTTCTAAAGGGATAATTCCCACTTTTTTAACAAGCTGTTCTGTTTCAGATAGCCGTTTGACGAAGTGACTATCCACTCCATTTTCTTGCAAGTAAGAAAATATCAGCGACGTAATCTCATTATTCAAACGTGCTTTTCCCGTTAGTGTTTCTTTTTTCTCTCCATTAAATGCAGTAGCATCATCCTTATAACTAACCCAAAGCTCTTCTTCATTTGCTGTTTGATATATTTGCTTTGCCTTGCCTTCGTATAGCAGAACGCCTTTTTCCATGATTAGACCTCCAAAGACTGAAATATTGGAATTTTTATGCTAAAGAGGGATCTCTCCCTCTTGCTTTGTTTATGCTTCGATTCCTACTCTTGAAAAAATCGTATCAACATGCTTTAGATGGTGCTCATAGTTGAAGCAGTCTTCGATTTCATCAGGTGTTAAAACACTCGTAATTCTCTCTTCAGCTTCAACTAATTCACGGAACTGAATTCCTTTTTCCCATGCTTCCATTGCCTTCGGCTGCACAAGATCGTAAGCCTCTTCACGTACCATTCCTTTATTAATTAACGAAAGAAGAACACGTTGAGAATAAATGAGACCATATGTGCGTGTCATGTTACGCTTCATATTTTCAGGGAATACCGTTAAGTTTTTAATAATGTTCCCAAAACGATTCAGCATATAATTTAACGCAATCGTTGCATCTGGAAGAATAATACGCTCAGCTGATGAATGGGAAATATCCCGTTCATGCCATAATGGAACATTCTCATACGCTGTCATCATATATCCACGAATCACTCGAGCTAAACCTGTCATATTCTCTGATCCAATTGGGTTACGTTTATGAGGCATTGCCGATGAACCTTTTTGCCCTTTCGCAAAGAATTCTTCTACTTCTCTCGTTTCACTCTTTTGTAAGCCTCGAACTTCAACAGCAAACTTCTCAATTGACGTAGCAATTAAAGCAAGTGCTGCTAAGTAATCAGCATGACGGTCACGTTGTAAGGTCTGAGTTGAGATTGGAGCTGCTTCAAGACCTAATTTCTCACAAACAAATGCTTCAATTGATGGATCAATATTCGCAAATGTACCAACAGCACCTGATAGTTTTCCTACACGTACTCCTTCAGCTGCTTGTTTAAAGCGCTCAAGATTACGTTTCATCTCTTCGTACCATAATGCTAATTTCAAACCAAACGTTGTTGGTTCAGCATGAACACCATGCGTACGCCCCATCATAACTGTGTACTTATGTTCCGCGGCTTTGTTCTTTAAGATTTCAATAAAACGTTCAATGTCAGCAAGTAAAATGTCATTCGCTTGTTTTAACAAGTAAGATAGAGCCGTGTCAACTACATCTGTTGACGTTAATCCATAATGAACCCATTTTCTTTCTTCGCCTAATGTTTCCGATACAGCACGTGTAAAAGCGACAACATCATGACGAGTTTCTAATTCAATTTCATTAATACGATTTATGTCAAAGCTTGCATTTTCACGGATCTTTACAACATCTTCCTTTGGAATATCTCCAAGTTCTGCCCAAGCTTCACAAGCGACGATTTCTACTTCTAACCATGCTTGAAATTTATTTTCCTCTGTCCATATAGCTCCCATTTCCGGGCGAGTATAACGTTCGATCATCTAAAACCAGCCTCCGACCTTTTCTATTTAGTAAATCTATTTAACAGCGCCTAAAAGGAAGAACTTACCTTTTTAGACAACCTCTTTATTTTAACACATTCCACTGTTGCAAGCCTGTGAGCTTGTTACAAGCCTCTTCAACTGTAAGAGCTGTTGCCGTCAAGTGGCCCATCTTTCTTTTCGCTTTCGCTTCCTTTTTCCCATAAAGGTGAAGCTTTACATTGCCTAAGTTCTCAGATGCAGCAAGAATATGATTCACTTCTTCGCCAAGAATATTTTCCATCACAACAGGTGACCATAATGTCGTTTGCCCTAATGGTAATCCACACACAGCTCTTATATGTTGTTCAAACTGTGATGTTTCACACGCCTCAATCGTATAATGACCTGAATTGTGTGGTCTCGGTGCTAGTTCATTGGCATATAATCTTCCATCCTCAAGCATGAAAAGTTCAACAGCTAACGTCCCGACGACATCTAAGCCGGTCACAATCTGAAGTGCTAGATCTTTAGCCTTTTCACAAACAGCTTCATCAATCCTTGCTGGAACGTGTGAACGAAACAGGATATTTTCTCGATGTTCATTTTCTGATACCGGGAAAACCGATGTTTGACCATTTCTAGATCTTGTGACAATAACCGATATTTCTAATGAAAAAGGAATCCAAGCTTCTAGTACACATTCTCCATTTTCGAGTAATTCGGTTGCAGCTTGTTTCAGTTGCTTGAGATCATGAACAACCGATTGGCCTTTGCCATCATAACCACCCCGACAGGTTTTTAACACAGCTGGAAAACCTAGTTTATCAGCTGCTTCATCTATATCTTTTACTGAATGAATGGCATGAAAAGGAGCAAGCGGAACCCCAAGTGATTGAATTGCTTCTTTTTCTTTTAAACGGTGTTGAGTAATGCCTAATACTTTCGCTCCTTGAGGAAAGTCTGCCTGTTCAGTAAGCCATTTGGCTGTATATTCATCGATATTTTCAAATTCATACGTGATAACATCTGAAACCTCAGCAAGTCGTTTCGCACCCTCACTATCATCATAAGCTGCTTCAATTACGATATCAGCAACTTGTCCACATGGAGAATCTTTTGTTGGCTCGAGTACGGCAATACGGTATCCCATTTGCTTTGCTGATATCGCCATCATTCGTCCTAGTTGTCCACCACCGATGATGCCTATCGTTGCGCCCGGCTTAACAACCCGACTCATAGTTCATCACTACTTTCTATAACGGCCTGCTTCGTTTTTTCTCTCCTTGCATGTAATCTGTCAGCAATATCTGCTTGTGATGTTCCAAGGATTTGTGCTGCAAGTAAGCCAGCATTAGTAGCTCCAGCTCTCCCGATCGCAACCGTTGCAACTGGGACTCCACCAGGCATTTGAACAATTGACAAAAGTGAATCCAGACCTTGTAACGCCTTTGATTGAACAGGAACACCAATGACCGGCAGTGTTGTTTTAGCTGCAACCATTCCAGGCAAATGCGCCGCACCACCTGCACCTGCAATAATAACTTTTATCCCTTGATCTCTCGCTTCTTCAGCATATTGAAACATCAAATCAGGCGTACGATGAGCAGAAACTACTTTCTTTTCGTACGGAATTTCTAACTCATCTAATACATCACATGCAGCTTTCATCGTTTCCCAATCTGACGTGCTTCCCATGATTACACCAATTTTAGGATTCATTGTCGCTCTCCTCCATTATTTATCACTATATAACTTGCTCATTTCTACATAAAAAAAAACGCAGAATCACTTCTTTATCTACTCACTTTGAGAGAAAGGAAGCCACTTCTGCGCTTTCATCGATACAGAAAACAATACAATACAATCTCTGTATCTATCACTTTCCCTCATAGTCCGACTATTTAAGGTAATCGGGTAGAAACTTATGGACCATATTTCCAAGATTATATGAGGTCTTATTTCGTTTTTCGTTCATCTTTATAGCTTTATCTTACAAGTTTCGACGGTGACTGTCAACAAAATGTCGAACGTTTTAAAATGTCAGACTTTTATTGTTCGCTTTCTATTAAAATACCCTCAAATATAATCTGTTGTCTGATTGGAACATATTCTTTTTTCAAATTCAACGTTTCTTCCTTAAAAATGGGTTTCTCCATTCTTTTCACAGGTTGATACCCTTCTGCTTTCATTCGTTTTAAACACTCTTCAATTGTTTCAGACTCCTGCACTTCAAATCGCTCTTTTCTTTTCTTGGCCAAAATTAGGTACCTCCATTATTCTTCTCTTATGCAGTAATGATAGCCTCCTATGTTATATCTGATCAAGGGTTTTCTTACATTAGTCTTCATATGTAGGAACAAACCGTCTCTTTTTTTTAAAGACTTCCTGGTAATTAGTCGCATCTTCAAGAGCCTGTTCCTCAACCTTTATTCGTATCGACAGAACTAATGCATTCAAAATTGTAAAAAGGATGGCAGTCCAATACGCTTGAAAAATTAAAGGGAGACAAGCCAATTCAGTCACGACTATGACATAGTTCGGATGACGAAGGTATCGATACGGTCCTTTGGCAACGACTTGCGCTCCAGGTAATATCATAATCCTAGTGTTCCAAAATCTTCCTAACGCAGTTAAAGCCCAAACACGACATATTTGCGCAAGAAGGAACAAAAATAATGGTGCAACAGCCCAAAAGACAAAACGACTGTCAACAACAGTAACTTCTATTAATAAGGAAACAAAGAAAAGAGCATGTAACGCAACGAGAAACTTATAATGACCTCTACCTGCCTCATAACCTCCCTGACGCTTTATCCATTCAGCATTCCGATTGGCAATCATCACCTCAACAATTCTTTGTAGAATCACAAGTGTGATAAAAATGTAAATAGCTAACATCAGTGCATCCCCTTCCATTGTAATAATACTAATTCCGAGCAAAAGCCCGGACCAAGAGCCGCCATTAAACCATAATCTCCTTGTACATGTTCTTGTAACATGAATTGTTCAAGAACATACAAAACAGTTGGCGAGGACATATTTCCGTGCCTCCTAAGAACTTCCCTCGATACATTCGTCATTTTTTCAGCTAACTCTAATGTCTCAATGTAAGCTTCTAAAACTTTCTTTCCGCCCGGGTGCGCTATAAATGAATTTATTTGTTCTATCCCTATATTGTTATCAACGAGAAATGACGCTACATTAGGTCCCAACCAATCTTTAATAATTGCTGGTATATCTCTTGAAAAGACGACATGCAATCCAGTATCTTTTACATCCCAACCCATCACATCTTCTGAATTTGGCATTAATGTCGATTGAGTTGAGACGATATTCGGTCGGATAGCTTTGTTTGATTTTAAAACCATTTCAGAGCCATCACCTACTACAAGTGCACACGCAACTCCATCTGCAAATAAAGACGTACCAACAAGATTGCTTTTGGAGTGGTCATCCTTTTGAAATGTCAAACTGCATAATTCCACACACACAACTAATACATTTTCTTCCGGAAATGCTTTGCAATACTCATACGCTCGACTTATTCCTGCAGCTCCTCCTGCACACCCTAAACCCCATAACGGTATTCTTTTTGTATGAGCAGAAAAAGGAAGTCTGTTCATAATACGAGCGTCTAAACTCGGCGTAGACATTCCTGAACTTGAAACTAGTATGATTGCATGAATATCCCCAACATCTATCTCTTCATTAACAAATACTGAATTGGTTAAACATTGTTTGATGACGTTTGTACAAAACGTTGTAGCTAGTTGAATATATAGATCATTTTTTTCCTGTAACGAATGATTTGATTGAAACCAATTTAAAGGGACTGCAAATTGCCGTTCATTAATCTGACCATTTGCAAATACTTTCAATAATCGTTCAATATCTTCAAAGCTGTCACTAAAAAGCTCTCTAGCAAATTCCGTCGTTGTATTTTGGTCCAATGTATGAGGTGGACTGTACGTACTAATAGAGACAATAGAAGGCATTCGTTGCACCTACCCTACTCAGTAATTTATTGTTAGGTTCACCAAATGTTAGCTAAACATGCATTAAAATGGTAACTACGTGCAAAGGCTTGGGGTTAAGTTGAATTTTCCTAAGTTCTATAGCTTGCATCGTTCACTTCTCGATGAAGTTAAGCTAACAAAAAATAAAAAAGCTGTCGTAGTGACAACTCCTGGCTGACCTTATTTATTTGATTTTTTCGAAGATATCTCTCATCCTTCTGCTCCAACTGATATCCAGTAATTTAATTGTGTATTTTGATCTTCTACTCCGAGTTTTGCAATGGATATAAACAATCGTTTCTTTTTGTTACTCAGTCATTTCATCAAAACCAATTTTAAAATTCCAAACATGCGCACAAAAAAAGACAATCCAATTGGATTGTCTTTTATCTGCCTGGCAACGTCCTACTCTCACAGGGGGAAGCCCCCAACTACCATCGGCGCAAAAGAGCTTAACGACCGTGTTCGG
>NZ_JAXBLX010000034.1:0-48676 GCF_037027555.1 Halalkalibacter kiskunsagensis
TTTTCAAGAGTGTTATTTATAACATTTATGAAATGAGGGGTGTCTGTGGAACACCATAATCGTTACGGCCGCAGAGTGTAAACTACAATGTAATGCTTAAACGATTTTACTAACTCATTTTTTGAGGTGGTTGCGTTGAACAGTGTCCAGAATTTTCAAGAGTGTTATTTATAACATTTATGAAATGAGGGGTGTCTGTGGAACACCATAATCGTTACGGCCGCAGAGTATTTGTTGGAAATAAAAAGCTTGAGTAATTGAATGGTTCTAGGGAGATGACCACAGTTTCGTTGGTCATCTCCCTTTTTTTACTTTCTTCAATCGTAACTACTTCAAATCGGTACAAAAAAAGAGAAGAAGGTCAACAATATGTGACCTTCTTCTCCAACCAATATCAATGCTCAAGTATTCTTATTCATGTTACAATCTGGGGTTAAACGATTATTGTTTTTCAGTGACACTTCTTTTTACTAATGTCTCAAAAAACATTAGTAATATTTCGCCTATAAACATTTATCATTACTTAAAAGTAATGATAACATCGCTATTTCCTGTTGTATATGTGAACATCAACTTGATGGGATATGGTTTAGGAGGTAACAGCATTGCTGTTTACCTCCTTCATAGAATGTACGTTAATAGCGTGTTTATGCTAATACAATCCTACCATATTACGGTAAATGAAATTTGTTAATTTCTTGGTGGTCTCGGACCAAAAAATTGATAATAATCTACTTTCAAATTTCCATTATAGAGCTTTCGTTTTTTCGTTGCCTTTTTTCCATATAGTTCTTCAAATCCTTCATGAGAAGTAAGCATATAAACAGACCATGTATCAAGAAGCTGAAACGTTTTTCCCATATCTTTATACATTTCTTCAACTTCTGGACGTTCTCCCAGTCTTTCTCCATATGGAGGATTTCCTATTAAAATTCCGAATTCGCCACGATGCCTGAAGTCCTTCACTTGCATTTGTTTAAATTGAATTAAATCTCCAAAGCCTGCTTCCATCGCATTGTTACTAGCGAGTTCAACACTTCTATGATCTATATCTGCTCCTAAAATATCAAGTGGCTGATCATAATTTGCTACATCCTCGACTTCTTGACGTGCTTTTTCCCAACGGTCTACTCCAATCCAATGCCAATCTTCTGAAGCAAAGTCTCGATTAAACCCAGGAGCTAAATTTTGACCAATCATCGCAGCCTCGATTGGAATCGTTCCAGATCCTGTGAATGGATCTGCAAATGGGCGGTCAGGTTTCCAAGGGGTAAGCATAATCATTGCTGCTGCAAGCGTTTCTTTCAGGGGTGCTTCATTATGTAAATAGCGATAGCCCCGCTTGTGAAGCCCAGTTCCACTTGTATCAATGGTTAGAGTCGCTACATCTTTATGAAGAGCTACTTCAATACGATAAAAGGGACCATCTTCATCAAACCATCCTCGTTTATAACGCTTTTTCATGCTTTCAACAACCGCTTTTTTCACGATCGCTTGACAATCAGAGACACTGAACAATTTCGATTTCACGGATTTTCCAATGACCGGAAACTCGGCATGAACGGGAATTAAATCCGCCCACGGGAGAGCCTTTGTTTTTTCAAATAGTTCATCAAACGTATACGCTTTAAATTCTCCCACTTTCAATTTCACACGGTCTGCTGTTCGCAGCCACAAATTAGCCCTAGGTATTGCTTGGACGTCTGCTGTGAACGTCACCTTTCCGTTATCAACCTGAACATCTTCATAACCTAGATCCTTTACTTCGCGCGCAACAAGAGCTTCTAGACCCATCGTAGCAGTTGCAATTAACGTAACTTTATCCATTATGTACTCCTTCAATAAACAGATTGCCTTTATTATACGTTGTCTTTTCATTGAAGACAAACACCGAAAAATAAAAAAATCCCCTATAAAGGGGGTTTCGTTATTGTCATCTAGCAAACATTCGATAAGCCATGTTTTGTACCTTTGTACTGCAATCGGTGATGAACCTCGTACTCCGGTGGTAACCATCTATCTACAAGGGATTTCCTTGTCCTTCTCATTAGTTCATTTCCAACTGAGAAGATTCCCCTACCAAATTTTGGGTTTCTCGCTCGAGGGGTTTACCGCGTTCCACTCCATTCGTTTCCAAACGGACTACGTCACTGTGGCACTTTCAAAGGCATCACACCATATCAAAAGACGTAGGTGCTTACCTTGCCGTTAGCCCAGTCAAAACCAGACTACCCTAGCTTATTTATTGGCTAGGCACGAACACTACGAGCATCTCAGCCCGTGCGAGCATGGACTTTCCTCTACACGACAAGCGTGCAGCGGTTACCTGAATGTTTACTACGTCGCTAGCGACAAAACTTAGTATACCTTGAAACGAACTTTGTTTCAACAGGAAATTTTTTCAAGATTTATTAATTGCCCTTCTTGCTAATGCGTCAGCATTTCTATTTTGATTACTCGGTACCCATTTCATAAAAAATAAATCAAATTGCTCAATTCGCTGTATCGCATTATCTAAATAAGGTTGGAACCGTTTATTTTTCACATAACGCTTTTCAATTGCATCATCAATTAACTTTGAGTCAGTTCTAAATGAGGCAGCCATCAATCCTTTTTCGATGCATAGATCAAGCGCAATGATAAGAGCTTCATACTCTGCCTCATGATTGGACATATTACTAAGTGGAACCGAATGATGTTCAACTTGACCATTTTTGTAGTTTATAAACACACCTGCTCCAGAAGGACCCGGGTCCCCAGCACTTGCACCATCAATATACACATCGATCATTGGAAAATCCCCTACTCGTACAATTTACTTCCAAAAACCTTTTTCTCTAGGTTGGATAAGCGTTGTAAAATATCATAGTTTGTACTTCCAACTGTTTGTGTTGGAGCTTGACGTTGCGACCTGTCAGATAATTTTTTCATTTCACGCTTCAAATGTGCGTTTTCTTGTTCCAATAGTTCTACTTTTCGTTGGAAAAGCTCATAGTCTTGTATAACAACATCTAAAAATTTATCAACCTCGTCAGGACTATACCCTCTCATACTTGTTTTAAAGTCTTTCTCCAGAATTTCTTTAGCAGTAAACCGGATATTCTGTTGGTTCATTTCCATCACCTCTACCCACATGTATGTACAGCTTTCTTTCTATTTTTCCAAAAGTTTGCGTACTTGTCAATTTGTATTTGTTGTCCTACTACCAATCATGGTGTTCATGTAGCTCTTCTTGCACTAGTATATCAAGATCAGCCGGTGTGATAAAGATGATTGGAAAATCTTCCTTCACTTCACGTATTTTTGCGACTTCCAAATAGTAAGTTGGAGATCCAGGCTTGTCCTCATCATATAAGAGTAGCATACCATCAGCTTTTGCTATCAAAAATTCATTTTTTTGTCGTAGTTGAGCAGGATTATCATAGGGTCTTTTCGTAATGCTCTCAACAAAATCAGCTTGTCTAACAATTTCTTGATAGTATGATTTGGTTTCATCCTTCCAGCGTTCTTCTTGTTGCAAAAAAGGAGTTAATACAGCCAATTGCAATTGTGGAAATTCTGTTTTCAGTGCAAAAACCACTTCTGCAGCCCATAATTCCACTCCTAGTTGACCACTAATAATGACCCATTCAAGTCCTTCTTCTACAAGTGAACGCAGTCGTTGTTCAATTGCTTTTTTTATATAATAGATTCCTTGATGCTTTTGGTCAAAAATACCAAGCTCATGATTTTTATAGCCGGATACAACAATTGTTTTCATGATCATCACATCCTAATTTTAAGAAGAAAGAGCGAACTGTCGCCAGCTCGCTCTTATCTTATTCATTAAAACTTGCGCTTGCAACCACAATGTTTCTTTCCAAATCCGCCCATTGGAGACATTGCTCCTGCTACCTGAGGGCCATGCCCATATCCTGGAGACATCGCTCCTGCTACTTGAGGGCCATATCCTGGACCTGCTCCTGGATACATCGCTCCTGCTACTTGTGGACCATATCCTGGACCTGCTCCTGGATACATCGCTCCTGCCACTTGTGGACCATATCCCGGGCCTGGTGAAGGCTGCACAAACTGCTGATTATAAATGTTTTGATCAGCAGAAGTTGTGTGTGGAAAGCTTTTCACATGCTTATACACATGATTTGTTTGATAGTGTGTGTGTGATGGATACACTTCTGGAACGATATACTCACATGTCTTTTCAACAATATTCTGCTGAGTCGGTGCAACTTGTGTTGGCATCACTTGAGTTTGTGTAGGCAACTTACAATAATTAGGTCTTGGTTTGCAATACATAAGTTAATTCCTCCTTTTAAAGTTGAGTCAATATTAACCTATGTCTAGTTTGACCATGATGTACTAGTTGTTTGACCTAATTACTCGCCTAATCCCTTTAAAATCAACATATTGGGTCTCTACCTATAAGAACATAAGAGCAGAATCTCGAATTTCGCTCATGATGAATAATGTCAATCCGATCATCACAAAAAACAATACTAAAATAGCACGATACATAGTGTTCACTCATTTCTAAAAAGAATATCGACCATATTGTAATTGTTTCTACAGCAAATGACAATTGTTTTTTTACCATTACATGATGTTACAAAGCGCCGTTCACAAAATTGTCTTATTTTGTACAAACCCTTGTTTTTATGCGGTTCCCCAGGAAATGAGAACACTTCTTTCTTAGCGACTTTTCCGTATTAACCGTTTTAACCTTTGATTAAGATCTGCTAAGACTTTTTTTTGTTTCGTTATTGATTGCATACGGAGATAAGTTTCATCGGATAAGGCTAATTTTGTATAATAAATTGCTTTCTCAAAATCTTTAAATTGATGTTCACAAATTTTTGAGCATTCCAATGCAGCTAAATACATATAAGCTTTCGTTTCCAGAAGACTTGTGAATCCTTCATATGCCCGTCTCCACGATTGTTCTTGCTTCTGCCCTTTTGCAAAAGCAAATAAGCTTGCTTCAGCCGTATCCTTGCCAATTCCCATCAATTGTTCATATAAATGCATTGCAATTTCTTTCTCTCCAATTGCTTCATACCACCTTGCAACTTCATAACGCTCTCTTGGTTGGACTTGATTTGACTCGCTTTTAAGAATTAAAGAAGATAAATGAGTATACAAACTCATAAGTGATAAAACATCCCACTCATGGTGTTGAAATATTCCTTTTACAAGCTCTGGGTCCGGTTCGTTTAAAAAGTCAAAGTATAACATAGGCACCATATAACTTGGTGTATCTTCCACTCTCTCAAATAGTAGAATTTCCTTTTCGACAATAGATAACTTACAAGAAGGCAGAGCATCTTTATACATCCGTCTTGTTGCATGTAGTAAATCAAAATGTCCAAATTTCGGTAATGAAGGAACTTGATCACGGACAAATGTATGGCGTGTTTTTACTTGTGGCCAATCAAATGCTTTGCCGTTATACGTAACAAGGCTGCCTAGTTCTCCAACATCCGTTAGAAAATGATGATAAAAGGCAACTTCGGATTCTGGTCCAGGTAAGAAATATTGTTTAACACGAACACAGTTCGACTTAATTTGACAATACCCTAACATAAATATTGAATTCCCTACCCCGCTACTTAGTCCGGTTGTTTCCGTATCAAAAAAAATCAACTCTTCTACTTTCCGTCCTTTCGTAGAAAGTGGATGAGAATATAGATGATCGTGCCATTTGTAAACGATATCCTTTGTATCTGACAAAGAATATCGGCCGTGTTGATGGCTAAGTGGGTATTGCTTTTCTCTAATAAGAATATATTCATTTTCAAACCAGTAAGAGCTTGTTTGAAACGCACTCCACTCTTTCTCAAACGGGATTGTCTCAATCTTTGTTATGTCCTTTGCAGGTATAATTGGTTGTTGTACTCCTGATATTCCCATATGATGTTTCATTCGATTAAGCTTATTTTTCATCATATGTTCTTTCTCTCATTTCGTTTGAGGAGGCGAATAAACCGTTTCACTAGCGATTTTGTGTTCCCTTCACTAGCCCCTACACAGGCAGGACATCCTTCTTTGCAGGGGCATGCATTAATTAGCTGCCAAACTTGCTCTAAAATGGTTGGCAAGTGCCTGTAAACCTCTTTGGCTAATCCAATTCCTCCAGGATAACGATCATAAAGGAAAATCGTTGGTAACTCAGAATGCTCCGCTTTCATTTGTGGAACAACATGTAAGTCATGTCGATCGCACATAACAAATACAGGTGCTACTTGTTGAATCAACTCCGCTAATCCTGTTAGAGCTTGATCAAAAGGGCTTTCACGAAATTGAGCCACCAAGTGATCAGAAAAGCTAATCCACATTGCACTTGTATGGAGTTCTTCTTCTGGTAAATGAATCGGTCCTGAACCAATATTTTCAAAGGTAGATAGCCGAATTTTCTTAAAGATTGTCGCTTTCGCATTAACCATTACATCACCATAGCTTACAGTAGCAACTTCTTCCTCTCGAACATGATCCTCTTCTAATACACGAAGTTGCACAGCTAAGTTAGCATCTGTAAAATATTCAACCGCTACTTCCCTTACGAAAGCTTTTTTCTCATCCCAATCAAGATTCTCAACTTGAAACTGGACACCTTGATGCAAATAGATTGCCTCATCATGAAGCAAAGTCATTGCACTGAATCGGTCCATTTCACCAATGACAGTAGCTTTGGCAACATCACTTTGATCAATGATAACAACATTTTCTTGGGAAGCAGAGCGAAGACTAATTCCATGAGCAGGGAATGCATCATTCATCCAATACCATTTATTTGCTCGTCCATGTAACACTTGCTCATCTGCTAGAAATTCTAAAATATCTTCAATATCAACTCCATCAAACGTTTCTCCTCTTTTAAATGGTAGTTCATAAGAAGCACACTTTAGATGATCAACTAAAATAACTAAATTATCAGGGTTAACGCGTGCTGATTCTGGGCTTTTTTTAAAAAAGTATTCCGGATGACTGATAATATATTGATCCATTGGTGTTGAACTCGCTACCATCATAATAACAGATTCATTCTGCCTTCGTCCTGCTCGTCCTGCTTGTTGCCACGCACTGGCTACAGACCCTGGATATCCAGTCATAATGCACACTTGAAGTTGTCCGATATCGACGCCAAGTTCAAGTGCATTCGTACTAACTACACCAATAATATTTCCTTGTCTTAAGCCTCGCTCTATCTCTCGTCGCTGTTTTGGTAAATATCCACCACGATAGCCACGAATGGCCTCTGGCCCTATAAATTTTTTCGTTATTGTTTGCAAGTGACTCAGAATAATTTCCACCCGAACTCGACTACGAGCAAAAACAATCGTTTGAATCTTATTTTCAAGAAACTTTTTGGCGAGCTCATTTACTTCTACCGTTGCACTCTTACGAATATTTAACGCTTGATTTACAATTGGTGGATTGTAAAAAAGAAAGTGCTTCTTACCTCGTGGTGCACCGTTTTGATCGATTAAGCGCATTTGACAACCTGTCAGTTCTTCTGCTAATTCTTTAGGGTTAGCAATTGTTGCAGATGTACAAATAAAAATTGGATTGCTTCCATAATAATTTGCTATTCTCTTTAGCCTACGAATCACATTTGCCACATGGCTACCAAAGACCCCTCTATAAGAATGAAGTTCATCAATGACGACATATTTTAAATTCTCAAAAAAAGCAACCCACTTTGTATGATGAGGTAAAATTGCTGAATGTAGCATATCAGGATTTGTTATCACAACATGGCCCGCTTTTCTAACAGCTTGGCGAATGTTTGGAGCTGTATCACCGTCATATGTAAAGCACTTCACCGCAAGACCCATTTCATCAATGATTTCATTTAGTTCGCTTTTCTGATCTTGCGCGAGCGCTTTCGTTGGGAATAAATAGAGGGCACGACTCTCTTCATCTTCGATAATCTCCTGCAAAACGGGAAGGTTGTAACATAACGTTTTCCCTGAGGCTGTTGGCGTAACCGCAACAACATTTTCTTTTTTTCTTGTATATTGAAAAGCCTCATTTTGATGCGAATAAAGAGATCCAATTCCGCGTCTGTCAAGCGCCTGTTGAATCCGTTCATCCAATGACTTAGGAAACTCGACACTTCTGGCTTCAACCGCTTCCAGTTCATGCCAATGCACGATTCGTTCACTCCATTTCTCACTCGTACGAAATTCATTTAATATATCTTGTAAATCTTTCTTAAACATCCGCTACACCTCAAATTCTATTAATGTTGTTCAAAAAAAGTCGATTTTGTCTAAAACAAGCTCGAAGCAACATTTTTTGGAGCGAATAAAAAAACTTAATCAACTTAATCAAAGATCCGTTTTTATAATTTCAATTCTTCCACCTATGTATGAAGATGTCCTTGCATACCCTTTTTGGACAAACATTACTCATTTCATTTTAGCGAATATTTGTTTGCTTTTCTACATAAAGTTCATTTTCAAAAAGCATTAAAAAAGAGAGAAACTCAAAAAGGACAAGAAATCGTACCGTTCTCATCACCAAGCATTACCATTATCAATAGAAAAGTCATCATAAAGTATCCTAAAGACTGGGGCATCTTTTTTACACTTGCATAACGCATTAAAACATTAAATGTGCAAAAAATAATAATCACACTTAAAAGGTAGCAACTATAAGAGTGATTGATCATTTTGTTTCATTTCTTCAACGATGTACCAAACATCCTTTTCTTTCTGTTTACCAAGAAAGAAGTTGAAGACAAATCTAGAACATCCGATCGTTTTGTAAATAAGCTCTACTTGTTTTCCGTTCGGAAAGATACGATAATTAAAGTTTTTTCTGATTAGCATCGTATTCACCTCACCTGAAAGGAACGTATGTTCTTACTATATCATGATGAGAAAGGTTTTGGCTATCGTCAAGCAAAATTCATCTCTCCCTTACCGCTGGGGGCCTTCACGCTTTAAGGTGTAGCCTTCTTTCGGTAATTGATAAAAAAGAAAACCAAATCGCATAGATTTGGCCTTAAAATAGTAGTTTTATTTATCTTTTCCCTCGTCAACACTCACTAACACTTTCCCGCAAATGAATCTCATAAGGCATCACAATTTTTTCATAGAGTAATTCTTCAGACTCCATCTGTTTTAACAATAAATTTGCTCCTTGTTTCCCTAAGTTTGTGTAGGAATAGTGTACTCCTGATAATTTCAATCGCGAAGCTTTCGCTAACACCGTATCATCTAAACCAAGTACAGAAATGTCGTTTGGAACCCCAATTTCATGATCCTGTAAACAATTAAGTGCCCCTATCGCCATCCCATCGTTTACAGCAATTACGGCTGTTACCTCATTCTGAATCGCAAGGATCTCTTCCATTTGCTGATACCCAGCTTCAATTGTAAAGTCGCCATTCCTGCTTAATTCAACTTCCATGCTTAGACCATTCTCCTTAAGCGCATCACAAAAGCCTAACTGCCTTTCCATTGCGTTTACCGAGGTAGGAGGCCCTCCAATAAAAGCAAATTTTCGGTGTCCCAAGGCGATAAGCTTTTTTGTTGCATCCTTTGCAAATGTATAGTTATCAAAGGTGACAAATGAAATTTGCTCTTGTTCGGTCCGCTGCAGAAGAACAACGACAGGAATAGGAATTTTTTTAATTAATTCACGATGCTCTTCTTTAAATTCACGAGTCGCAAATAAGATTCCCTCTACACGTTTCGAACGAAAAATTTCGAAGTGCTTCAATTCGCTCTGCAAATTCCCGTTCGTACATGCAATAAGCAGATTGAAATCATGTTCTTCAAGAACTTCGTTTACACCATTAATCATTCGCGGGATCCCCTCACCGATCATGCTATGGACAATGAGACCGATAAGATGGGTTTTCTTTTCCGCCAGTTCCCTTGCTAGAACATTGGGATAATAGCCTGTCTCCTCAATGACAGCCTCGATTTTTTTTCGTGTACTTTCTTTTACGGTACCCGAGTTATTAAACACCCTAGAAACGGTCGCAATTGATACACCTGCTTTCTTGGCAACTTCTTTTATATTAATATCTTTTTTCATGTTTTTCCTCCTAAGGGATGTTGAAAGGAAAGGACAAAGAATCGGTAAGCAGATGGATGACGTATGTTAATAATCCCACTTGCTTGCTTTCATATTCACTTTTCCACCATCAGCAAAGAACCTGATTCCGCTGCTTTCACGTTTCGGAAAAACCCTCCCTGTGAACACTTCTTCCCCATCATTCACAAATAATTCAATCGATGAAGCGTCGACAAATAAATGAAACTTGATCGTTTCACGATCCATCTCACATTGACGAACCACACCATAGTCTAGTGCAAACGCCTCTCCCGATTGACTTCGGTCAAAAATCATTTTTTTATTTATAGCATCGTATTTTAAAGTCGTTGCTTCTTGCTCACCTACACGGACATCTATTCCGAATGCAGTGGCATTCTTATTGCTAAACTCACAAATCAATTCATAGGATACACCATGAAAAGATTCAAACCTTTTCCTTTCACTCAGGAGAGTCGCTTCCACTTCTACGTTGCTTTTACGTAATTTCGCTACTTCCTTTACAGGTTGTTGAATGAGTTTCCCGTTTCTCATTGTTACTTCCCTAGGTAATGTTAAACAATGTGCCCACCCATGGCGATCAGTCGGATACTCAATTTCAGGTAGCCCCATCCATCCTACTAAGATCCGGCGATTTTGATCATCGACCATTGTTTGAGGGGCATAAAAGTCAAATCCACGATCTAACTCGTGAAATTCAGAATGACGAAACGTACGATTAGTTAAATCCAATCGATCCCCAAGAAGATAGCCCGACTGATATAGATTTTGAAATTGATCCCCTTCAGGGTGGATGCCTTGTGGCGAGAACATAAGAACGCCTTGATAATCAAATTCAAAATAATCCGGACACTCCCACATAAACCCAAAGTCATGTAAGTCAGTGGTAATCTCCCCAAGAAACGTCCAATCCTTTAGGTTATCCGATTGATACAACACAACACATCCTGTTGCATCCGTTCGTTGAGCACCAATAATCGCATAAAACTTTCCACCTTGCTTCCAAATCTTCGGATCGCGAAAATGATCTGTATATCCTTTTGGAACCCCCTTTATGACGGGTTCTTCATATTTTTCAATGGTCCCATGCTCATCCATCACTGCTATGCATTGATAAGGATGTCGGATCCAATCTTGGTCACGACAATTTCCAGTATAAAATAAATACAGCTTGCCTTCATGCTCGATCGCACTCCCAGAAAAAGCTCCATGACTTTCAAAATACTCGGTTGGTTCAATACCTACCCCAACATTTTCCCATCGAACAAGGTCGACTGACTTTGTATGATACCAATATTTCAAGCCATGAACTGGTCCTAAAGGAAACCACTGATAAAACAAATGATATTCTCCATTATAATAAGAAAAACCATTTGGGTCATTTAGTAACCCCATTTCAGGTTGAATATGATACGTTTGTCGCCAATTACACTTCCCCACGCTGCGTTTTAACTCTTCAATTTCGTTCGCATCCGCTTCCTGCAGACGACGGTACCTTTTCTCTCTCGTCCACTCCATAATAAAAACCTCTCTTTTCTATAAAACAATAGGAGAATCGTTAGACTCTCCTACCACTATTTTTTTCTTTACTTACGCAGCGTTGCTTTTATTCTTTTTGTTTTCCTTCCGTTGATGTCTCTTTGCAAATACAAATGTCAAGGCAAAAGCGACGACAAAGGTTATGACCATTCCAATAATAAAGTGAAGAATTACATCAACACGAATCGCAATAACCCCAGGAAGACCCGCAGGACCAAAGGCTACAGACAACACTCTATTTAACGTAATATAGGCAGAACCGATAGCCGCACCAATAATCGCTGCAATAAATGGATAGCGAAGCTTTAAGTTAACCCCAAACATGGCTGGCTCAGAAATCCCCAATAAAGCAGATATCCCTGATGCCGAAGCAATACTTTTCATCTTCGTATTTGCAGTGATAAATATAACCGCTAATGCCGCAGCACCTTGTGCAACATTGGACATCGCAGCAACCGGGAAGATAAATGAACCACCTGTTCTTGCTAGATCGGCTAGCAATTGTGTTTCAACCGCAATAAAACTATGATGCATCCCTGTAATAACAATCGGTGCATAAATCAATCCAAACAATCCACCACCAATAAATCCTGCCGTATCAAAAAGCCATACCAACCCGCCAGTTAGCACATCTCCCCCTGTTCGAGTGATCGGACCAACAAAAGTAAAGGTTAAAATCCCTGTAATAAATAAAGTAAATAATGGAGTTAACAAGTTATCTAATGCGGCCGGGACAACTTTTCGCAGCAATTGTTCAATTTTCGCTAAAATAAATGCAGCGACTAAAATCGGCAACACGGTACCTTGATAACCAACCTTCTCAATCTCAAATCCTAAAATGTTCCAAACCGGAATCGTTCCCTCAAGAAGCGCATCTGCGTAACCATACCCATTTAATAAATCCGGATGCACCATTAACATACCAAGTGCAGCCCCTAAAAACGCATTCCCTCCAAAACGCTGTGCCGCTGAAAATCCAATCAAAATAGGTAAGAACACAAAGGCAGCATTAGCGAATGTATTTATTAAAGATGCTAGATCCGCAATTCCCGGGTAAGCATCAATTAAAGACATCCCGTCATAAAATAAATCTTCTGCAGTTAAAATATTATTAATACCCATCAGTAAACCCGCAGCAACAATTGCAGGAATAATAGGAACAAAAATATCAGATAACACTTTCACAAACTGTTGAATGGGATTCAACTTTTTTGTCCCAGCCTTTTTCACATCTTCTTTTGTTGACATTTCACTAATTCCCGCAAGAGGAGCAAGCTTAGCATACACTTGATTGACTGTTCCTGATCCAATTATAATTTGATACTGCCCACCTGTAGCGAACGTCCCCTTTACCGCATCCATCTCATCGAGCTTTGCCTCATCTACTAAACTCTCATCTTTCAAAACAAGACGTAACCTCGTTGCACAATGGGCAGCAGCCTCTACATTGTCCTCTCCACCAATCGCTTCTAAAATCTCTTTTGCCACCTTATTATAATCCATGATGCCCTCCCATTGTAAAGCTTTACATTTCTATCAATGAAACACTGTAAAGCTTTACATTTTATTCTATATAAATCAATATCTTTTATAAAGCTTTACTTTCTCATTAAAAAACTGAATTAAATTGCTTCCATTACAAATGTAAAGCTTTACATTGATTTGTTACAAATTATAGGTTATTTGTTTCGTTTCGTCAATATGATTTTTCTTGAAAATGAGTACCTCTAGTTAGAAGAATGATAAAGCTGATTTAGCAAACGTATTTTTCTCCTTCTTGACCTTTATCTTCTTACTAGCTATTCCTTGTAAAAGATTCCTGAATTTCATCCAAGATAAAAGGCTCGACATGAATGCCGAACCTCCACTATTATAAAAACCCTAGAAAGCCCTACACCAATTGAACTCAATCCAATTAATAAAAGTGCTCTTACAATGAAGGAAATTGCTTCAATATCAACAAAAATAACTTTTAACAAAGTGAAGAACAAAGCAATCCCAAAAATACGAATAGGCACAGTTTTAACTCTACTTATTGCTTTTCATTATTCGGATTTCACTTTAAAAAACACTTTGTCTACATTGTACTTCGCCTTGAGTTCATTAATAATATACGTCTCATAAATTTCTCTATGTACAGGGCTTTCGATCACACAAACCTCAATTTTAGTAACTTCATCTCTATGCATTTTGATCGGCGATACAGTATCCTCAAAATGTTTTTTGATTCTTTGTCTTAATTTCCTTGCTTTACCGACGAACAATAATTCCTTGCTATCATTATAAAACATAAAAATTCCGCCCTTATCTCTAGGGATCAGATGAAGATCAGTAAATCCATAAATATTACTTAGCTCTGGATTATCCTGTTTAGTAATCGTAACACTCGGTGTTGGAATGGTTATGTTTATCACGTAAGATCACTTCCTCTTTCTATATTGTTACAAATGCTATCATAAATTGGTATGTATTACTATTTTCACTGTTTCTCTATATCCACAGCACATAAAAAGGACTCTACTAGAGAGTCCTTTCATCATTATTATGCTTTGTTTACATTAACAGCTTGAAGTCCACGTTGACCTTGCTCAGTGTCAAATGTAACTTTTTGGCCTTCATCTAAAGATTTAAATCCTTCGCCTTGGATAGCTGAGAAATGTACGAATACATCATCTCCACCTTCAATTTCGATGAAACCGAATCCTTTTTCTGCGTTAAACCATTTTACTGTACCTTCTTGCATGTGTGTTTCCTCCTGCGTGGATTATTATCCACATTTTATTACTATCGTTGCTCAAGTTATCAAAGGCGAAAAGTTTAAATACTTATTTTTTCCCTACAGACCGAACAAAAATAATTCTTCCTAAGAATAACAGATAAGGTATAGAAAAGCAAATAGCGTTTTATTGGAAAGTAGGTGCTATTATGTACCAATCGAATTACTATAGGATTGGACATTATTCTTTTTACTTTTAAAACGAGGTGTTTTCGCTTGTTTTTTGTAATAACGTTGATAGCGGGGGCGCAACGTGCGGAGCCAGTACCGCTTCCTTGATGGACTTTTTCAGTGGCTTCGGTTCTCCACACTGTTTGTTAACTATTTTTTTATACACCAATGCAATATGAACACACCAGACATCTAAGGTTTTGGAATTATGATTTCTAAGGTATTTACTTTTGAACCATCTTTTGCTGAGTAGACAAACAATTCGAATTTCGCTTCAATTGTAGATACTAACTCTTTTTCAAAATTTATTTCAAATTCTCCCCAATTCGGCGCCCCATCAGTTTGGTAGTAATATTCCAGCAACACTTCTTCTCCATCATAAAGAGCATATTGAAAGACCCCTTCAAATACTTGTGCTTTCCCTGTTACAATCATTTCATCTTCTGATTCAGCCACGACCACGTCTTTAAACACTTCATTATAATATACCGTTTCATCTGGTCTATTCGAATCTGGTTCAACTGGATTTGTTTTACTTTCATCTTTCGGTTTTTGTTCTTTATTCTCTTCTACTACTACTTCTGTTATTTCTTCAGCATCTTCTGGTACTGTTACGCTTGTATTTTCTCTTTCTAATTCTTTTCCTTCTTCTTGTTGACTACATGCTACTAAACTAACAGTAGTGGTTAATATAGCTAACAAATAAGCCATTTTTTTCATTTTTGTTCTCCCCTTCTCTCTCTTTTTTGTACGTGTAATTCAATTCCACTTAACAATAATCTTTTCCAAGCTTTTCTCTATAGACCCCATAAAAATAATATCAAAGAAGTCCCAATCAAAATCCACAAAATAATTCCCACAAGAAAGAAATTCATTTTTTTACCTTTTTATCCAATGTCGATCTGAATACATTATATGCTACTCATTCACCATTCCTCCCTTAAAAAAAAAATAAAAAAAGACCGAGGGAAAATGATTTCAACGCATTACACATACACTGAAGCTATTCCCTCGGAACTTTTATGTTACATGACAGATAGTTTTTATTTACATATTTTTTTGCCCATGGTAAACTTTCATGTATTATAGAAACATTTTAATATATAACGCATATCATTAATAAGAACAAACAATTAAAAATACTTTAGTTAATTTTTTTACCCAAAAAGTTTCCTCGAGGCAAAAAAATACCCTTAAGGAAACAACATAACCAGGAGGAGTCTTTAATGAAAATTACTAAAAATCTTAGATTTTTTTCATCTTTAATTGTATTAATACGAATACTTTTTGGAGTAGGTTGGTTATTAGCAGGTATAACTAAAATTACCGAAAAATTATGGTTTAAAGAACCAGGTTTATTTTTGAAAGAGTATCTTATGGATTCATTACAAAATCCTAATACCCCGAGCTTTTATAAGATCTTCATTGAGAATATAGTTTTAGAGCATGTTATGTTTTTTAACTATGCTATACCAATTGTTCAAATGATTCTTGGTATATTTCTTATAGTAGGTTTATTTATCATACCTTCTATTCTTATTTGTCTCTTTATGCATATAAACTTCATTCTTTCTGGAAATATGAATTTAATGAGTCTTGCTCTTTATACAAGTGCGTTTTTATTAATTATTTTTCAAACAAATATGTATCATTTCAGTCTTGATAAATCTTTCAATCTACAAACTCTATTCACTATTACTCAAAACAAAAAAGAAACAACCGCCTCTTTGCCATCCAACAAAGAAAGGTTGCTTAGAAACTCTTAATTCATCTTTAAGTGAAAATGTCTATTATCATTGCATTGAGCTACCAAAATTGGCTAAACTTTATGAACCGCACGTCATGGCCCTCTGTATAGAATCAAGTAAATTACCATCAAATCAATAAGGTCGGATACTGAGGATAATACCTCAGTATCCGACCTTATTTTTGCTTTTTCTTTTACAAGCATTCTTGAACTTCTGAGATCTTTTCTTCTTCACATTTTTTTTACCTTTGTTAATATTCAAAAAATGAAGATCACAACTGTAATCCTCTTTTAGATAACTAATAATACTCGATCCTCTTTAGCATACTGATGCAACAGATACTCACAAACTTCCCTCGTCCACAGAAATACCTTTTTATGAGAACGCCTTTAATTTAAAAAGATTTATAGTAAAAAACGGTAGCATGTAATTCTCCATTTGCCGATTTCGCATAATGAGGGATTTTACCAGCCTGCATATAACCAATTAAAGAATAAAGAAGATTAGATGGGTCACCTTCTCTTGTATCGAGAACTAATAATGACCTGCCTTCCTGCTTGGCTCGATCTTCAGCTTTTTCCATAAGTGAACGACCAATACCATTGCGTCGATAATTAGGGTGTGTCATTAGTTTTGCAATTTCAGCTCTATGACCACCGTTTTGCTTAGTACATAGCTGCAATTGTACACTTCCAACTATCCGATTGTTTATTTTAGCGACAAATAGAAGCACTTCTGGATTTAATACATTTCTCCAATATTTAATAGCATCCGATAATTGCAGTGGTGGTAAAAAGCCAATCGATGCACCATCTTCTACTATCTGTATCAGAAGTTCGGAAAGTTCATCAACGTGTGCTTCGATTGATTTAATTTGTTCAATTTTCACATTACTCCCCAACAAAATCACCTCAATACATATAACTAAATAGAACTTATGAATCGATTATAATAAACTACAATCAAACTTGAAAAGCCTAAAGTATTCGATTCGTTACGTACAGCTATGTTTTGGCCAATAAATGACACGTTTGGATATCTAAAGACCATAATCCAGAATTCAAAACAACTTCTGATTTAATCGGTTCAATCTTTTTATGAAAGATTGGACCGTCTAAAACAAATGTATGATATTCTCCTAATTCACCCATAACGCAACTATCTGTTTGTTGGATCTCGTCATAAAAACTCCAATCAAGGTATCTACCAGCCCATGTTCGGTCAAAATATTTAGTAGAAGCACGACAAACTACTGAACGAAAACCTAGCGATATAAATTCATAAAGAAGTTTGGAAGAGTGGGTTTGCGAAATCCATACAGGAAATAGAGGCTCAATACCTGATTTATATGCCACTTGCTCATTCCACATTCTATCTTCTTTAGAATATAAACTACCAAATACAATCGCTTCTACCCCCAATTTCTCTTTTAAGTAGGAAAGTGACCTCTTTAGGGAAAGCTCATATTCCCCTGCTGAATCTACCAAAATTAAAGGCAATCCCAATGCATTAGCTTGTAATTTTAAAATTTCTAACTGTATGCCATGTGCGTGATTTCGGGCATCTTTTTCTGAAACCATAGATAATAAACAAATAACCTCATGGTTTTCTTTTAGTATACGGATTAAAGCAAGACAACTATCTTTCCCACCACTCCAGCAAACAGCTACCTTTTTTACTTTGTTTTCTATCAAATTCCCACAACCTTTTTAGTGAGTTTTATGTAAATATCTTACCATGAATTAAACATTTAAAGGCGTTATCCTCATTAATAGAAGCTCCTACTACTGTGGAGATAAAGAAAATTTGCAAGATACCTCATCCCTTGTTAACTAACGAACTCCAATAATCCGAAAACTTAACGAATAAATACTCGTTCATTCTTTGAAAGAGCATCCTTCAACCAGTAGAGATGCATTTTTAACAAGTCTTGAGGTAAATCTTCCTGTCCAAAAAAATGTATATCAAGTGATTCAGAAGATTAACAATACTATGTATCCTTTTGTTTCCATACTGAAAAGGATGAAACATTCTATTCTACTAAACTCACTATCATCAATTCTCACAATTCCAAACACCAAATATTATGATTTTCATAGTAATATAATTAATAATTAATACTTCATTTAAAGCGCCTCAATGACTGCTCTAAATGAAGTAGTAAAAGCAATTCAAAAACTTAAAAAAGGTCTTCGAATTCATCGACCACCTTCTTCGATGGTTCAGTCGTTAGTTCTTCTGAGAACTCTGCTAAAGCGATTTGATTTTGTTTTCCGATTGTGTTGATTTGAGCGTTTTTAAGGAAATTAGGAATAGGTTGATTCATTTGTTGCATTCCATTTTCCCGACCTCTTAACAGACTATAAGCCGTAGCGCCAATTCCTAATCCTAAAACTGAGAATAGCATTCCACCGCGATTGTTGCGTCTAGCTCCAAATAATTGCTGCGTACGTCTACCCGAATTAAATACAGTTCTTATCCAGCGAATATGATTGAGCATTGAATTCATCATTTAGTTAGCTCTCCTTTTAGTTTATCATCTTCCTACAACTTTAGTATTTTTCTTTTTCACATAATTATGAGGACGAACTTTCTCAATCGTGAGCAGGACTATTGTTGAACATTAGAATGGTCACCCTCTTTTTGATCAAGTACACTTTATGTAGTTTTAGTAAGATGATTGCATTGAGTTGACGTTTTTACGGTCATAATATCAGTCCAAATAAAATCATTTGTTTCATTCCCTAACGAAACTTTTCCATGTCCATAATATTACGACCTTAAATTTTAACATAACTGCAACTCCGCAAGTTTAATTAGAAAAGCCTACCTAACAAAGAAGAGCTAATCGATTTTCGATTAGCTCTTTCTATTTTACTGATTCCCTTTTTTAATCCACTCTGCAACTTGTACTGTGCGTTTTGCTTGGTATTTTGCTGCTTCTTCTACATTTTCTTGCATAACCCCATCTTGACCGACTGTTACACTTACTCCGTACGGGTTTCCACCAGAAGTGAATTGTACTGGGTCTGTGTAACCAGGAGATGCAATAATTGCACCCCAGTGATGCATGGTTGTGTAAAGAGAAAGAATGGTTGCTTCTTGACCACCGTGTGCGTTACTTGCTGAAGCCATGGCACTTACTGCTTTGTTTGCGAGTTTGCCATTAAACCAAAGACCGCCAGTTGTATCGATAAACTGTTTCATTTGTGCAGGCATGTTACCAAAGCGCGTTGGTACACTAAAGACAATCGCATCTGCCCATTCAAGATCATCTAATGTTACTTCTGGAACGTCTTTCGTTTCTTCAACATGCGCTTTCCAAGCTGGATTTGAATCAATTGCTGATTGTGGCGCAAGCTCAGGAACTTTTAATACTTTCACTTCTGCCCCTGCTGCTTTTCCACCTTCTTCAGCCCATTTTGCTAATTGATAGTTTGTTCCTGTTGAACTGTAATAGATAACTGCTAATTTTATATTTGACATGTTTTTCGTCTCCTTTGAGTTGTTTCCAAATAGTTTTTCTAAAAATCCCACACTCATACACCTACTTTTTTCTATTTAGTTATATCTACTTACTCTATAAGAACCACCCCCACTGAAAATGAACCATTTTCAATGTCTTCATGTTCTTATCCCCTTATTATGGAATTTTATTCCCTGTCTCAAATTCATAATTCTTCATTCCGAGATAATTAAGCTGATTTACCAAACTTACTTTTGTCTTCTTGATCTTTAAAGAACAGTTGCCCCAAAGAGACTAACGTACTTCCATTTAAGAACAGATAAACTGACATTACTAGTAAGACAACATCATAAGCATACCCACCTATAAAACCAGCTGCTAATTGTACTTTAACAATAGCGCCAATCAATAAAAGTGCCAATAAAGCAGACACAATTCGAGTTCCTAAGCCTAAGATTAAAGCGATCCCTCCAGCCAATTCCATTATTGCCACAATATAAGCCAAAAACCCTGGCAATCCAATGCTATCAAACCAACCTACTATATTTTCTATACCACCTTGAAATTTCACAGTACCATGAGCTATAAAAACAATCCCTAACGTAACTCGTAATAGTAGTGCTCCAATTTCATTTTTGTTTACCATCATATTGTCTCCTCCAATTTTTTTACTATTTACTTATCTCTGGTACATATACTACCATATCATATATTATGAATTCAAGATATTTCACTTTAATTTCGTAAGTCACTTCTTAATACCTAGTAATTTGTAATTAATCAACCAAATTTCCAAACACTGTGACTTAAGTTTCCATATCGATAACTACGGTGTAATAATTTTGCTGTTTGGTGATCACCAGCTGCACCCATTGTGTAAAATATCGGAACAAAGTGCTCGATGCCATATGGCGGTACAGCATGTTGAGCGTTAGGTGCTAATGAATCATAGTTGAAAAGGGCCTCTATATCCCAAGCCTTCAGCTGACTTGCTAACCATTCATCAAACTCAAGTGCCCAATCATCCACTTCCCCATCTTTTTCCCAATTCAATGCCCCGAGATTATGCACGGTTCCCCCGCTGCCGATTATTAAAACATCCTTTTCCCTTAACTCCGACAAAGATTTTCCAACCCTATACTGCTCCATTGGTGAAAGATGTGGGTTTATGGACATCGAAATGACAGGAATATCCGCATTTGGATATAGCATTCTTAGAACGCCCCAGGCTCCATGATCTAATCCTCGTTTTGTTTCAATCTCATAAGAAACACCTTGGCTCGTGAACAATTCTTCTAATTCTTTTGTGATTTCTTCATCTCCCTTTGCCGGGTATTTAATTTGAAACAAAGCATCTGGAAATCCACCAAAATCATAAATGGTTTCATACTCATCGACACGGCTCACTTTTTGAATTTGTGACTCCCAGTGAGCCGAAAATATAACAATCGCCTTCGGTCTTGGCAAGGTGTTACCTAACTGCTGTAAAAACTGAGTGTACTCATTGTTTTCAATTGCTAGTAACGGCGCTCCATGAGCGATAAATAAAGACGGAATCATGAAATCATCTCCTCAAATGTTTATTTTTTTACTTTCCTAAAGAATCAGGAATCCATTTCATGTACTCATTGTGTTTGTAATGATACTGTATGTCTTTCTTGATACGTTTTAACGTTACAGTTGCACCCAACTCTTGAAAATACTCATGATTTGCTAGTCTCCACTCATAAGGTAGGATTTGATCCATTTCCCCATGAGAAATAAATAAGGACATTTGATTAACAGGCTTTACGTTATATTCATCCTTGACGAAACCAGGGATGTATTCACTTAGAGCAACCATCCTTTCTTAACACTAGTTTCAACCTGTTAATAGTTTGCCTTTGTATCTCAGTTCTAGATCGAAATGATCGATTTAAAACAAGCATTTTGTTACCATATAAAAACAATATATTCATATAAGAAAACAAACATACAAAAAAAATAAAACACAGAAATATTTTGTTTTGTTTCTTAATACGAATATTTATTATCTAAAAGATAACAAATTCATTTGTGGATTGTCAATCATTTATTTGCTAATATAGGAATAAGTTTTTTATTAGGAAACATTCGAGGTGATAATTTGGAAATAGGATCAAAAATTCGCGCGATACGAAATAGGAAAAAGATAACCATTGCTCAAATGTGTGAAGATACAGGACTTTCAAAAGGATTTATAAGCAATGTCGAAAACAATAACACCTCTCCATCAATTAACACATTGCAAACAATATCAACCTTTCTTGGAGTGCCCCTGCCATATTTATTATTAGAAAAGCAGCAGCACATGCGCGTCGTTCGGAAAGCTGAAAGAACATACTCTACCTTTAATAACTTAAAAATAGAGCATTTAACGTCCAAAGGCGGATTAAGAATGATGCTCGTTGAATTTCCTCCAGGTACATCAATGGGTGAAGCAAATGCCCATGAAGGAGAGGAATGCCATTTAGTATTAGAGGGAAAAGTTCTAGCAGAGCAAGGCGAAGACTCGATGATTATTGAAGAAGGGGATTCTTTCAGTTGGAACGCAAGTGTACCCCATTTTGTTAAAAATATTGGCGATGGAAAAGCAACCGTTTTAATTTCCGTCTATTCAGATACTGAACTTAATGATGTTTTTTAAGCATTGTTTACGTCAACTATTGGATGTAGTGTCTACAATTTTCAAAATGAAATAGTGAGCATATCACTATTTCTTTTTGAATTAATTCTTCTTCGATTTTACTTGTTTCATATATATTTCTTTCATTTCAGTTTAATTTATAATCTCATTACTAATGATGTAGTCAAAAGATAATTCAACTGGTAGTAAGGGTTTATTTAAAATTTTTGAACTACTCACCTCTTTACTAACGCTTGAATTGCGGGATTTAAGAGAACACTAATGTAATCGCCAGTTATTTAGCTATTTTTACCAGGGGTTCCTATAATGAGAACAACCATAACTACAATTGGTTATAGCAAAACATATAACCATATTGGTAAAGTTATTAGGCTTAATAACGTACTTATTAAAGTACTGCTGGAGACAAGATCAGGTTCAGTATTAAACTGTAGGGAATACATAGTTGTATTTGCTGCTGTTGGCATGGCTGCCATTAGTATCATTATCTTTGCTAACATTTCATCAACTGGTAAAATTAACGTTATTGTATAAGCAATAATTGGAGAAAGTAGCAATCTAATTACCAGCGCAACAGAAACTTTCAAAATTGGTACATTTTTTAAAATGATGGAGGCTAGTTGCATACCTAAGATGATCATTATGGTTGGTACGGTCGCATCGGCAATAAAATCTACTGCAATAAAGATATAGTCAGGTATCTTAACCGAAATTAATTGAAAAAATACTCCTCCTAAAGCACCGTATATAATAGGCATTCTTACTATTGAAGCTAATGAACTCTTACTGCCTCCGCCCTTACTTCCTCCCTGGGCTGCAACAAATAATCCAACTGTACTCATTAAAAAAGTTTGAAGAACCATTAAGACAACTGCATAATCTAGGCCGGCTGTCCCAAATGCAAATAAAACCACCGGCGTTCCATAATTTCCATTGTTCATAAACGCAGCTGCTAGAATGGTTCCGCATTTTTCAGAGTGGGAATACCCCCCTATTCTTCCTATTATTTTTATCAAAACTATCAATACAGCACATAATAAAATAGAATAAATCAACATATGAACATACTTTATGTCCAACGGAGTTTGATAGAATGTTCTAAAAGCAAGAAATGGTGACATTAAATAAAGAGCCATTACAGAAAGATTGCGAACATCAAATCCGATTCTCTTTTGTCCTATGAATCCTATTGCAAAAATTATAAAAATTGGTAAAAGAATTTGAATGAATACCATTTTACATCACCTCTATTCTATACAATTCACTTGGTTGTTCGAAGAGGGTTACTTTCGTTGTTCCTTTTCTTTTTTTAAGCGCATTCAAACTCAAAAGTGTCCCTTAACACTTTCATTAAGTCATTATGACAAGATAATTCATAGTAACATAACGATCTTTTATATGGAACATATAACCTTTAAGTTACATGTTTATTTTTTATCCTTTATAATAGTCCCACAAATCAATATTAGAAGTAGTAATAGCAGAAGCACCAGCTTCTAATGCTTGATTTGCCTCTTCGACTGTCTCAATTAGTCCACCCACAAATACTTCTTTTCCCGTTTCCTCTTTAACCTGCTTAATGATTTTAGGAATTAATCCAGGTAAAATTTCAATATAGTCAGGTTTAGTTTTATCCATTAACGAAATACTACGTTTCATAGCATTAGAATCAATAATAAATGCTCTTTGAATTGCTACTATACCATTTTGTTTAGCTTTTATAATTGCACTTCCTCTTGTAGAAATCAGACCATACGGTTTAATTTGTTGGCAAAGAAATTCCGCACCATATTCATCGTTTTTTAATCCTTGAACTAGATCTGCATGTAAGAACATCTTTTTATTATGTTTTTTTGCCAAAGCAAATACATTTTTCAACGTTGAAATATGTAAGTCTAAAAATACACCGTATTCATATGGGCTATTCAACATTTTTTCGTAGTCCTTCATATTAGTTATCGCTGGAATAATGTTCTGTCCTTGGAAACTCATCTTCCTTATCACACCCCTTCTCTTATCTTAGCAAACCTAAATCCAAGTAGTGCTACAAAAAGAGTAATGCCCGTTAATAAGAGCATTACTTTTAAAAGAAAGACTCCGCTAAATATCAATATATATTACCTATTCAAATCAATATTATATTGATAACGGTCAGAGCGGTATTTGGTTTGCGTAAACTCAATAGGTTCATCATTTATACCATAACTTAATCTAGTCATATCAAGCAAAGCTGTTCCAGCGCTAACACCTAATAAATCTGCCTCATAAGGAGTTGCATTTACTGCTGAAATTGTTTCACTGGCTTTTTTTAAATAAACGCCACTCTCTTCTAATATTTGATAAAATTTCGCTCCTGCCAAATCATGCTTCATTAAAATATTACCAATATTCTCTGGCCAACTCGTTTTCTCAAGAGCGATAGGCTCATCGTTTGCAAAACGTATACGTTGAATCAGGAGTATCGACTTATCGTCTGGGACGTGAAGTTTTTTCTTTTCAATAAATAGATCATCTCTGAATTCAGCTCTCAATAATTTTGAATTTGGTATATAACCTTTTTCCATAATTTCCTCAGCGAATCCTGTTAAACGTCCTAATGTCCCCGTCAGTTTTAAAGATTTGACAATTGTCCCTTTCCCTTGACGCTTTTCAAGTAAACCTTCATTTACAAGTGTCGTAATAGCCTGCCGCAATGTTGTACGACTTACATCAAATTCAGTCATTAACTCAGTTTCAGTCGGAATTAAGTCGCCTTCCTTCCAAACTTTCTCGGTAATTCTAGCCACTAATATGTCTTTTATTTGATGGTATAGCGGAATGGGGCTATTATGATCCAGTTGAGAATGGCCCATTTTCTATTCTCCTTCCGATGTAAGAAGGTGGAGTTTTTTTATTCCTTCTGTCTTTAAAATAGTGGAAAATCAAAGGGTGATAGTAGAAAATCATCTTTGCCACACTTAACCACAGTAGTACATTAGGAATTTATTTATAGGGAAATTCACAATCCTAATTCATTCCCTTAAGCAATTCCACCTTATTTACTTCATAAGTTTCAATTTAAATATGTTTGGTTTTTAAGTGAATTCTAATTACCTTTTCAGTTTCTTAATACCCATATTATAACATACCTTAGTGAATAGGTTACAAAAAAGATTGTATCGTTACAACCTTTTACATTACCCTTTAACAGAACCAGCCGTCATACCAGCAATAAAATACCGTTGTAAAAATAAATAAGTAAGAATCATCGGAGCAGATGCAATCATAACTCCCGTAAACAACATTGGGTAATTTGTTAAATACTCACCTTGAAACTCAAGAAGGGCTAATGGCAATGTTTTTCGGTCATCTTTTGTAATAAAGAGCAAAGGATACAATAAATCATTCCAATGCATTACAAATAAAAATATTGCTGTTGCTGAGATTGATGGTAATGACAATGGAATAGCAATTTTTCGATAGATTAACCAATTGTTTGCACCATCAATCGTGCATGCTTCAAAAAGCTCTTTAGGCAATGTTTTCATAAATCCAGATAAAATAAATACAGCAACCGGTAATGTCACTGAGATATTTACCAACATTAACCCAACTAAACTATTTGTAAGACCTAGATTATAAACTAAATTATAAAGAGGGATCATGTTAACTTGAGCTGGCACCATCATTCCAATAGAAAAAATGGCAAATATAACTCCACCTAGTACGCCTCCAATTCTAGTTATTGCAAATGCAACTAAGCTTGCAAAAAATATAGTTGTAAATACTGAGACTAATGTAACAATTACACTATTTGAAAAGTAAGTTCCCATATTTTGATTTTGAAAAAGTGAAAAATAATTTTCAAAGTCAAATGATGTTGGCAGCCCTAATGGACTTTCGTACATTTGACCAGTTGTTTTAAACGTTGTAAAAAAGATCATTGTCACTGGGACTAAAATTAACAATGCAAAAACAGTGAGTAGTATATTTTTCCCTATTTTATATCTCATATTACCATTCTCCTTTCTTAGTAATTTACACGGTTAGCTCTTAGAATTCTAAATTGTAAGATTGTAATTAAAGCTATAATAATCATAAAAACGACTGATTGGGCTGATGCATAGCCAAACTCAAATTTTCTAAAAGCTGTATTATAAATAAGAGTAGCTAAAATTTCCGTAGAATAGTTCGGACCCCCACGTGTCATCGCAAAGATGAGGTCAAATGCTTTAAAGGATTGAATGGTTGTGTAGGCAACAACAATCGTTGCCGCTGGGGCAACTAATGGCCATGTCACCTTTCGAAAAGTTTGCCACCGATTGGCTCCTTCAACTTCAGCTACCTCATATAAGTCTTTCGGAATTGCTTGTAACCCAGCAACAAATATGATTAGCATCTGACCTGTGTGAAACCAAACCTGTACAATAGCAATTGAATAAATAGCTATATCAGCATTTCCGAGCCAGTTTTGAGTTAAGAATTCTAGATTTAATTGAGTTAATAATGTATTAACAAGCCCAAGTCCAGGATCGTACATATATGACCAAATAAAGGCTACAGATACTGAAGATAAAATCGTCGGGAAAAAGTATACAGCTCGTAAAAATACGTTACCTTTAGTATTTTTCACTAAAAAAAGTGCAAAAATTAATGAGAACAGTGTTTGGAAAACAACGACAAACAACATAAACTTCATGTTATTGCCTATTGATTTTTGAAAAATATAATCATTAGTGAAAATATTAATATAGTTTTCAAACCCTACATAATTAAAAGTAGGTGTTAGACCATCCCAATCTGTAAACGAGTAAAATAATGCACTTAAAGTTGGGAAAATAAAAAAAGTAGCGTAAAGGATAAAACCAGGGACTAAAAAGAGAAATAACCATTTACTATGCTTCATAATAATCCTCCAATCTTAAAGTGAAGAGGAAGAGAATCTCTTCCTCTTCACTTTAATTAATGTTTTGATCCACAATTTTTTGTGCTTCTGAAGCTGCTTTTTCCGGATCAGTGCCGCCAATAACTGCTTGGATTGATCCTGTAGCTGAATTCATAATATCAGCATTTGAAATTAAGTATCGTGGCTGGAAGCGCGTATGTTTCTCCATCCAAATTGCAGTATCCTTAAGCTCCTCTGAAGTATACTCCACTCCATTTACAGTCAAATGTTGCCCAGTTGAATTTGCGTAAACAGATGCGTTTTCTGGATCGCTTAGGAACTCAATGAATTGTTTTGCTTCTTCTTGCTTACTAGAAGTTGCGTTCACACCTAACATAAACGTGGTTGTATGAATTCCTTCATATACTGCTTCAGATGCTGGTACCGTAATTGGTGCTAACAAATTCAATTTAATGTCAGGATTCTGTTCTTTTATGCTTGCCATTGCATATGAACCAGCAGCGACCATCGCCGCTTTTTCTTGTGCCATTAATGCAAAAGCTCCCTCTTTACTTGTTCCAAGCGAATCCTCTTGTAAATATCCCTTATCATTTAATTCTTTGAACTGAGCTAATGTTTTCACCCACCATTCATCTGTTAATTTTGCCTCGCCATTTTCAAGTTTCACGATAATGTCTTCATCAGGTGCGTTGTTCATCATCATACTATTCATAAACTGCCCTGGACCAATATCTGCCCCAGGAAAGGCAATTGGAGTGTACCCGTTTTCTTTTAATGTTTCACAAAGAGCTAAAAACCCTTCCCAATCATTTGGAGGCGTCAGCCCTAATTCTTCAAAAAGACCAACATTATACACAGGCTGGTTATAAACTAACTGAAGGGGCAAGGCTAATTGTTTCTTTTCAAATTGCCCTGCTTGAATAAGATTTTCTGAAAAGTTTTCTACAAAAGACTCACCTGTTAGATCAGAAAATAGGCCAGCACGATTAATTACTTGAAATTGAGACCCTGGAAAAGCTGCAAAAACATCACCAGAATTACCGTCTCTTAATAATGTTTGCGCTGTTGATTGGTACTGCTCAGAAGGATAAACAGTCATATCTACTTTAATCTGAGGATTTTCATTCTCAAACTTTGCAATAAGTTCTCTGAATACCTCAGTATCCTCCCCACGCCAATGAATGAAACTAATCGTCTTTTGTTCATCAGTTTCTTCACCTGAACTCGATTCTGAACTTCCTCCACTTGAACAACCAATAAGAGCCAAAGAGAGCATCAAAACAAATACAGCAACCCCAATAAACTTTTTCATAAATATCCCCCTCAGAAATTAATTACAACACTATCTTTTATAATAATGTTACTACCTATGAAAATCTGTTAAGCTACACCTCCCTTTGAAAGTCAAACTTCCCAAAGTAAGCGCTTTCTATACGATTCATCAATCAAGCTAAATATTACATTATTCTAGGCATAGGTTAAAAGACCATACTCTTTCAACATCTCTTCTACCGAAATTGCTTTTCCTTGTTTCAAAGACTGTTCAGCAGCTATACCAACAACTACAGACCAGAATCCTTCCTCGACTGTAGCAGTCGACGTATTTTTTCCTTCGATGTTATCCACGAAATAGACATGTTCATAGTAAGTACCCCCACCATGTCCACTCTCCTCTATATGCTTTGGATAACAAGGTGTCGTGATTTTAGATGGTTTACCTTCCCCTAACATCACTTCAAGGTGATTCCTCGGTCTACCGGCGGAAAGAAAATCTTCATTTTCTGAGGCTTTTAGACGACCACCATCTCCACAAATCACTAATTCTTCATAGAATAACGGAGAAAACATGCATAAATTAAAATTAGTACGAACTCCATTGTCATATAAAACCGTAACAAAAGCATTATCGATAATATCAGATTTTTCCTTACCGTATTCGAACTCTTTAAAGTTTACAGCCATGCCCCCACTAGCATAAACCTGTACAGGTTTAGCTTGTGCAAATAAGTTCATTAAATCAAAGTAGTGACAGCATTTCTCTACTAACGTACCACCTGAGTACTTTGAGAACTTATTCCATTGCTTAACCTTGTCAAGAAAAGGAACTCTATGTTCCATAATACTAACCGTTTTAATGTCACCAAGCGCTTTCCTTTTAAGAGCTTCATGGATTGCTTCCTCATAAATTGCTTTATACCGATACTGCAATCCGATTTGAAAAACAGCTTTATATTTTTTGGCTAGCTGTACAATGTGATGAGCATCTTCAAGTGTAGTTGTCATTGGTTTTTCTAACAAGATATGTTTTCCTGATTTTATTGCCTCTTTAATAATATCAATATGGGTATAGTTTGGAGTACAAATGATCAACCCATCAACGTCACGATCATTGCAAGCCATTTCCAAAGTCTCGTATTCAACTAAAGTATGTTCTGTTGATAGTTCAGAGAATTGTTTTTTCGCCAGTTTAAAACTTTTCGGATTAGGATCAAATACTCCATGTATGGAGGCTCTGCCTTCTAACATCGTCACTCTCATATGCTCGAGCCCCATGTTCCCACATCCAATAATGTTAAATTTATATTTTGGTTGTTCTACTAATGTGAGGTATCGATCATTATCAGGTAAATAATCAAATTTTGAATTACGAGAAATATACTTATTTCTCATTTCAGTTCCTTTATCCACCATATTTTACACTCCCTTCCAATGTTCATTAACAATAAAATTACGACACGATGAATATTAGTAACGTTACGATCTTTACAAAAGTGAGTGGTCACCTCGCCTTTTAAGAAATCTATTTTGTAAGCGATTTCATTTATACTTTATTATAGCACCTAATTTTCAGATATCAATACATTTTCTTATATTCTTTTTCTTTGACCTGTACTTGAATTTAAATTGAAAGCAAGCGCGAACGGGTGGAGTCCCGTTCACGCTGACTTATTTCACTCAGTCTTAACCTTACAAACTTTAACTAATATATTGATTTATCTCCTGTTCCTCATCTATAGCTGTTACTGCATCATGTAAATGTTTATCTAGCTCTTTCATATTGTCCTTCACTTCATCTTGACTCCATTCTAAAATGTTTGCCATTTGCATGACGACCGCTTCTTTCCATTCGTAAACCCAATCAATATTGAAGAAGAGTGCGCCTGTTCTTCTAATAAAGAAATCGGTAGGTCGAACAGTCATTTCTTGTTTCATAGTATATAAAAGCTGCATGAACACATCTAATGCTAATCCTGCATTTTTGCCTTTTTGCTCATAATTGTTTGCGTACTCAAATAAAATATCAATGTTTGATCCATACATTTTCACGAGTCTTTCTGCTTGTTCTTTAGTTAGTCCTACCTTCATGCCTTCTAAAGTCTTTTTTCTAATAAACTCAGGGAAATTTTCTGAACCGCCAAAATCCCCTCCAGAAATTTTAATTGTTTTTGTAGTCGATGCATTAAATATTTTTATTCCCTCGTTTTTAAATTGCGTTGCTATTAAGTCAACGACCATTTCAGCCATCTTTCTATATCCTGTTAACTTACCGCCGGCAATCGTAATTAATCCCGATTCAGAAGTCCACACTTCATCTTTACGTGAGATTTCCGAAGGTGACTTTCCATCTTCATGAATCAACGGTCTTAATCCAGCCCAACTCGATTCAATGTCATCTTTTGTTATATCCACACTAGGAAACATATAATTTATAGCATTTATCACATATTCTTTGTCCTTTAAGGTCATTCGTGGATGAATGATATCATCAGAATATACTGTATCTGTTGTTCCTACGTATGTTTTCCCATCTCGTGGAATTGCAAAGACCATACGTCCATCTGGTGTATCAAAATATATTGCCTGTTTTAAAGGAAATTTCTTCTGATCAAATACTAAATGGATCCCTTTTGTTAAGTGAAGAGATTTTCCCTTTTTAGAATTATCTTTTTCACGAAGCGTATCTACCCAAGGCCCTGAGGCATTCACAATTTTATTAGCAAAGATCTTATAACTTTGGTTTGTAAGTTGGTCGATAACGACTACACCCACTACCTTATTATTTTGATAAATAAATTTATCTACTTTTGCGTAATTCACTGCTGATGCACCTTGATCCACTGCTTTCTTTAAGACTTCGATCGTTAACCTGGCATCATCAGTACGATATTCAACATAGACGCCCCCACCTAATAATCCATCTTGTTTAAGTAGTGGTTCAGTTTTCTTAGTCACTTGTTGATCTAGCATTTTTCTGCGCTCATTACGCTTAACATTAGCTAGGTAGTCATATACTCTTAAACCAACAGAAGTAGATAGTTTGCCGAAAGTACCTTCTTTATAGATTGGGAGGAGCATCCATTCAGGCGTCGTTACATGTGGACCGTTTTCATAAACAATTGCACGTTCTTTTCCTACTTCAGCAACCATCTTTACTTCAAATTGCTTTAAATAACGAAGACCACCATGAACTAATTTCGTTGAACGACTCGATGTCCCAGCTGCAAAGTCCTGCATTTCAACTAGTGCCGTTTTCATCCCACGTGAGCTAGCGTCTAGCGCAATCCCAGACCCAGTGATCCCCCCACCAATTACTAAAATATCATGATCTTGTTTTGACATTTCTTCTAACCTACTCGTTCTATCTTCCGCCGAAAAATATGTTGTCATTATAAATCCCTCCTAAAAAAATAAAAGAGGCCACAAACGCCTAATACTAATTTAAGTATTAGGGGTATTGTGGCCTCTCATAGTCTCCAACCGAATATTAACTTGTAATCTATTATATCATATTATTGTTTTTTCGTGTACTACTATTTAAAATTCATGGCTGAAGAAATTGCTTTTTTCCATCCGTTGTATAATTCTTTTCGTTTCTCTTCATTCATTGCAGGTTCAAACTGTCTTTCTATTTTCCATTGAGTTGCGATTTGCTCTTGATTTTCCCAATAACCAACAGCAAGACCAGCTAGATACGCAGCACCCAGTGCAGTAGTTTCGCTTATAACAGGCCTTTCGACTGGTACATCAAGAATATCACTTTGAAATTCCATTAGAAAGTTATTTTGTACTGCCCCACCGTCAACACGTAATTTCTTTACAGAATTCCCCGCATCCTTCTCCATAACAGCCAAAACGTCTTTTGTTTGATAGGCCAAGGCCTCTAATGTTGCTCGAATAAAATGTTCCTTTGTTGTTCCGTGAGTTAAGCCAAAAACGGCCCCTCTAACGTCACTATCCCAATAAGGAGTCCCTAAACCGACAAATGCTGGTACAAAATATACTCCTTCCGTTGATTCAACTCTACTCGCATATTCATCTGTCTCTTTTGGATTTTGAAACATTCGTAATCCATCTCTAAGCCATTGGATTGCAGAACCAGCTACAAATATACTGCCCTCTAAAGCGTACTCTACTTTACCATTGATTCCCCATGCAATCGTTGTCAATAAACCACTAGAAGAAAAAACAGCATCTTTACCAGTATTCATTAACATAAAACAGCCAGTACCATAAGTATTCTTAGCCATGCCTTTTTCAAAGCAAGCCTGACCAAATAGCGCCGCTTGTTGATCACCTGCTGCACCTGCAATCGGTATTTGCTGTCCAAAAAAATGATAATCAACCGTATTGGCATATACTTCTGAAGATGGTCTGACTTCTGGTAGCATTGATTTTGGAACCGTTAACATTTCTAGCAACTCATCATCCCATTTTAGATCAATGATATTAAATAAGAGAGTCCTAGAAGCATTAGAATAATCAGTCACATGAGCCTTACCACCAGAAAGTTTCCAGATTAACCAAGTATCGATTGTTCCAAAGAGAAGCTCACCTTTATCCGCTAATTCCCTTGCACCTTCAACATGATCCAAAATCCATTTTATTTTTGTTCCAGCAAAATAAGGATCAAGTAACAAACCTGTTTTATCTTTGATTGTTTTTTCAAAACCTTTTTCCTTCAACTCTTCACATATATCTACAGTTTGCCGTGACTGCCAAACAATTGCATGATAGATCGGGTTTCCTGTTTTCTTATCCCAGATTACGGTTGTTTCACGTTGATTGGTAATCCCAATACCTGCTATTTGCTCTGGTTTTGTCTCTGATTCTGATAAACAAGCAGCTATCACTGACAAAACCGAGCCCCAAATTTCATTTGCATCATGTTCTACCCACCCAGAATTAGGAAAATGCTGCGTAATTTCCTTTTGAGCTATATGAACAATTTCACCACTTTGATTAAATAAAATAGCACGAGAGCTTGTTGTCCCTTGATCAATTGATAAAATATACTTTTCCATAACTTTCCTCCATAGAAGATAATATTATCTATTCCTCTATTTAACTATAAACTAAATTTCTTCTATTTAAAATAAGGAACCCGCAAAACGGATCCCTTTCTTCTACAAGTTAAAGACGATGATTCTTTCTTCAGTCATTTCTTCAATAGCGTATTTAGGACCTTCCTTACCAGTGCCACTCTGCTTTACACCACCATACGGCATTTGATCAACACGATACCCTGAGGTGTCATTAATAATAAGACCACCTACTTCAATCAAGTTTGCTGCTTTCATTGCAAAAGCAAGGTTGTTCGTAAAGAGTCCAGCTTGTAAACCGTAGTCAGAATCGTTAACACGACTTATTACCTCATCCTCATCACGATAAGTATCAACTGCCACTACTGGTCCAAAGACCTCCTCGCGGCAAACTTTCATATCGTCGTTCACATTAGAAAGTATCGTTGGTGCATAAAATACCCCGTCTCTCTTTCCTCCCGTTTCAACTTTCGCTCCTTGAAAAACGGCTTCGTTAACCCATTCTTCAACTCTCATCGCTTCTTTCTCTGCGATCATAGGTCCTACATTTGTAGCAGGATCTTTTGGATCACCAACCACGAGGGCATTTGTGGCTGTTTTCATTTTCTCAATAAATGTTTCATAGATATCTTCATGAACATAAACACGTTGAACGGAGATACAAACTTGACCCGCGTTATTAAAGCTTTTTTGAGCTGTAAGTGTAGCTGCCTGTTCAATATTAGCGTCTTTATGAACAATTGTAGCTGAGTTATTTCCAAGTTCAAGAGCCACTTTCCGTAACCCTGCTTTTTCACGAATCAATTTTCCGACGCCAGGGCTTCCTGTAAATGTATACATATTAACATCTTGATTTTCTAGTAGCCACGTTCCTGTCTGAGACCCTTTACCAGTAATTAGATTTAATTTCCCAGCTGGTAGGCCTGCTTTTTCGAAAATCTCAGTTAAAATGAGTGCAGAGACTGACGTAACCTCAGCTGGTTTTAACACAACACTATTCCCAGCTGCAAGTGCAGGACCCACTTTGTGGCAAACCAAGTTTAAAGGGACATTAAAAGGTGTGATTGCAGCAACAACACCAACGGGAACACGCTTCGTAAAAGCCTGACGATTTTCAGATCCAGGTGCAGCTTCTACAGGAATTCCTTCTCCATGTATCCGTTTGGCTTCTTCTGCAGAAATTTCTAACGTTTGAGCCGCTCGCTCCACTTCTCCTCGTGACTCTGAAATTGGCTTTCCAACCTCTTCTGCTAAAACTTGGGCAACTTCTTCCAAACGCTCTATTAATGCTTCTGCTGATTTTTTTAAAATCGTGTAACGTTCATAAGGAGATAATGAGATTTTTAATGCTTCCTTCGCAGCCTTGACTGCATCATGAACATCTTGTTCTTCAGCATAAGAGGCTTTCGCTATTACTTCCTGGGTATATTTGTTAAGTACATCGAATGTATTCGTTTTTTGACGCCATTCTCCATTAATAAATAATCCGTATGTTGGGGTTGTTACCATTGTATTCATCACTAATTCACTCCTTTAGATTATAACGTTACTACCTTTTTAACGTTCATTAATTCACTCGCTCTTCCCGCACTTCCAAAAACTCTGATCTTTTCTTGTACTTTTCGTTTCATGTACTCTCTACCTTCACCTAATGTATCTGCAAGAACAATATTATTCAGATCATCTTGAAATGCTGATTGAACACCCCTTGTAAAAGCTTGGCGAAGTTCAGTATCAACGTTAATCTTAGCAACACCAAGTGAAATAGCTCGTTGTACTTGCTCATCTGGGACATCAGAGCCACCGTGTAATACGATTGGTCTTTTTACAGCATCGACAATTTCCTTTAACCGTTCAAAACGTAACTTCGGAGTTTCTTTATAAATTCCATGCGCAGTTCCGATCGAAACAGCTAAATAATCGACATCTGTTGCCTCTACAAATGCAACTGCTTCATCTGTTGTTGTAATGAGTGCATCTTTTTCATCTACAGTAATATCGTCTTCTGTCCCACCAATTTTCCCAATCTCACCTTCACTACCGATACCTAGCGCTCTTGCAATTTCAACAACCTTTTTCGTAATAGCAATGTTTCTATCAAACGAGAGAGCCGATCCGTCAAACATAACAGATTGAAATCCAACTTGAACTGCCTCCATTGTTTGCTCAAATTGACGACTGTGATCTAAGTGAATAGCAATTGGAATCGTAACATTTTTTGCTAGTGAATCAATAAGAACTTTCATTGGTTCTAAACCAATATTTTGAATCACTTTTTGACCGACTTGAATCATGATTGGTGACTGTTCTTCTTGTGCTGCCTCCAAAATCGCTTGAATTGTTTCTGCATTGTGAGCACTAAAAGCCCCTATTCCATAACCGTTTTGACGAGCATGTTCTAACATTTCTTTTCCGTTTACAAATGGCATAAATCATTCCTCCTAGATTAATAGATTCCTTTAAAACGATTAACTGCTTTTTACATCTCTCATTTGAAATAAGGGCGGATAAGGCGAAACATGATCACCGATGATAGGTTCTAACCACTCATAATAACTTTTTAGGTTATCTATAAATTGATCTGGCATTACCCTTTCACCTGCTCTAACAACCGCACCTAATGCAACTGGTTTCAAATGAATACTATAAGCTAGCCCTTTTGTTCTTTCAATCGCTACCATTAACCCACTTCGTCCCTCTTTGATCCAATCCGCACCAGTAACTCCAACAAAGTATGCTTCTGATTGGTCAACGGACGATACGGCTAGAGAATAACTTCTTTGATTCATTCCTAATAATTCTGACCGCGCCATTATATTCAATTCTTGTTTCAAATACAATTCTATCTCTTTTGAAATCCCTCCAAGAACGGATCGGCCACCTACAACATCACGTTCAACTTGCGCACCTTGATTCCATAAAACCCCTTCACTCACTACTACAATTGCAAAACCATAACGATAAAGAGCTGTTTCTACTGATTGCAGAAGCTTTTCATGATTCATCTGACGTTCAGGTAAAGCAATAAAGTGAGGACCTTCCTCTTCATATGTTTTGAGAAAACCAGAAGCAGCCGCTAGCCAACCCGCATTTCGTCCCATCGTTTCTAAAATTCTTACTTGTTCAAAGTTTTGCATAGCATGTAAGTCTCTACTCATATCTCTTGTCGTCTGAGCTACATACTTTGCAGCACTACCAAATCCTGGTGCGTGGTCTGTACAACCAAGATCATTATCAACCGTTTTCGGAAGACCGATCACCTGCAAATCATACCCTTGTCGATTTGCCTCCACCCCAACCTTGTAAAGGGCTTCCATTGTTCCATTTCCGCCAATAAATACAAGTGCATCAATTCTCTTTTCACGCAGGATCCTGACAGCTTTCTCAATTTCTTCATCCGATAGAGGATATCGTCCCGATCCGAGACAAGCCCCTGGTACCTTTTCATGTTGAGTTATCCATTGCAAGGTCGTGTCGTTTCCTTCAATAAACTCTCCATGAACTAGACCATCATATCCATTACGAATAAAGCTTAAGGAGCACTTACTCATTGTTTGCTTTACAAAACCAACTAATGTAGCGTTGATTACTGAAGTCGGTCCGCCAGCCTGCCCGATGGCAATTTTCTTCATGTCACAGACTCCCTTCACTATTTTGTAAAGATGGTGGTTTCGATTCCTAGTTGGCGTCCTAATTCCACCAATTCTTCTACTACATCTTCGTAAACGAGTGCATAATGGGGCTCAAATCCTTCTTCCATTAGCTTATACAATGTCTGGCTGACATCAGTCTCTAGCTCAACCTCAACGGAAGTTCCATTAAAGCGTTGTGGAGTATCCAATGCCTCCCCACGCATAATTAGAAGACGGTATCCGTCAGCAGCTGTATATCCGACCCTAAATAATGTGACACGTCCTGGTTTCAGTCCGAACTCCATCGTAAAGCCTAGTTTTCGATTAGGGTGTACGCCTGCTTTCGCTCCAATTTCAGGATGAGCTAATGAGTACGCCCCTGCACCACAGTGCCAAAAAACAGCTGAATTACTTGCTTCATTAATATGGACCATATCACCAAGGTATGGCGCATTGCCATTAGCCAACTCTCTAAGAATGAACATCGAGATAGACCCATGAATATCAGATTCACACGATGAAACGACGCCATCTTCTGTAAACTGAGATAATGTCGAACAAGCTGCTGCACCAAGCTCATTAAAGAAGTCCGGCCAACATCTTACAGCAAGAGCTGTAATTCCTTCTTGATCTATTTTTTCTTTTACATAAGTAGAAAACTGAGCGAATTTCTCAACTGTTTCATCGCTGCGATTTAACCCAATGACTTGTTGTTCTGCACGGCTGATCATCCCCTCCCATTTCTCTTTTGGGAGCTTAACACACTCTTCAAATGCCTCATGAAGATCGAAATACGTGACAGTCGCACCTAGTTTTTCTTTGAGAAGTTCATCATTCGTATCAGAGAAGAAAAATCCTGGTGGATGTTCGCCAACAACACCTATTTTCAGATTCTCTAAATTTGTAATGACCTGTTGAACGGTAAGTTTCTGCTTTAACTGCTTTTGAACTTGAGCTTCATCAGCATTACCAAATACAAATGAATAGGAATGACTTTTTGAACGAAGGACATGACACGTACTGTTTCCCCCGGTCAAGGAGTTCAGGCGTAACCTTCCTCCAACGCTCGGCTCTCGTACTGACCAGACCATGACCGGTGCTTTGACCTTGTCGATTACAGAATGAATAAACTCTCCATCGGCAAACGTTACACTTTGGTAAATCGTTGTTACAATTGACTCGCTATCAATTTCGTTTATAAATTCTTCAAGTTCTTCTGGTGATGTAATAATGCCCTCAGGCTCAACTACTTCAGCTAATTGATTAAGATAGTTGGAACTTTTCACTCTCTGCTCTTTGGCAGCTTCTAAATCAAATGTTTTTCTTCCAATTGGTAAATATAGAACTTTTGTTTTTTGCAAAATAGTCACCCCTCTATTATTCTTTTATTATATCATAGGTAGTGATGTATTTAAATACATAATTACCTTTTAGTTATTTTATTTTATTTTATTTCTTGGATATCTTTGCAAATAATTCTTTAAAGGTAGAAGCTTTTCGATAAAATACTGGAGGTTGACCAATCGGTGCAGCCACTTCGACATGACCACCTTTGTACTCTTCACCACTCCAAAAATGGACCCACTCATCTTCAGGAAGATATACTTCCCAAGAATCCTTTCCTTGTTCATGTACTGGTGCAACAAGAATATCGGATCCTAACATGTATTGATATTGAATGTCATATACCTTTGGATCTTGCTCGTATTCCATAAATAAAGGTCGCTGTATAGGAATGCCTTCAGTTGCATTCAATTTCACTAAGCTTTTTACATATGGTGCTAGTTCTACATATACATCTGTCATTTTCACAAAATGAAGCAATGTTTCTTCGTCTCCATCATATTGAAAACAATCATCTGGGCGGTTTCCTTCATGTGTTCTCATAACTGGTGTAAAAGCTGCCATTTCAGTCCAGCGCAGCAACAATTCTTTCGAACGCTTATTGCCATGAAGACTTGTATAACCGCCAATATCACTATGAGAAATGCCACAACCAGTCAATCCTGCTGACAATGCTGCTGGAATAACAGAAGCCAACCCATCATCTAAACTCCAGTTCACGCTTTGGTCTCCAGCCCATAAAAGCGGGCAATACGCTTGATTTCCGGTAAACCCGGCTCGCATGAAATAGACAATGTCGCCCCATCTTCCACTTTCTTTTACAGCATCATGATTGACTTTTGCCCAAATCGCCGGCCATGCATTATGCATAACCTTAGCAGGTACTCCGTTTGAAAGTTTCACATCTGTTGGTAAATACTCACCAAAATCCGCCATCCATCCATCTAACCCAAAATCAATTAGGTTTGTTTGAATGACTGAAACGTACCATTTGTTGGCAGCTTCATTTGTAAAATCAATAACTCCGCAATAAAACTCACCAAAATCAACGAGATAATCACTACCGTCTTCTTTTGTTGCTAAATAATTATTGGCTTTTGCTTCTTTGTATAGTGAACCTTCTTCGGCCACATATGGATTAATGTATCCTAGAAATTTAATCCCTTGCTCTTTCCAATCCTGGATTTTTGTATCAAGATTCGGGTACTCATCAGCATTCCACTGCCAATTCCACATCAATCTTTTTCCAAAGGAAGTAATTCGTTTCCCTTGCCAGTCTTGGCACCATACAGCTCCGATCTTTAACCCTTTACTTAATGCGTGGTCAAGCTTCTTCTCTACTGCATCTGTCCCACCTTGTATCCCTAACCAAATGCCGTTATATGTCCAATCAGGCAGTTCAGGCTGCCTACCTAATCGCTCTGTCAAACGTGTGACAAGGTCTTTGTAAGTTGAACCGCATTCAAAGAGGATCGATTTAGGAATTTCCCAAATTTGAAGTTCATGAAACGTTTCTTGACGGAAATCAAAATCTGCATATGCGGTGGTATCAACATGGCAATAATATTTTTGTGTTGAGATAAACGTCGGTTGAGGAAAATTCGTATTATAATAATCTCCACCTGCTTTATCCTTAACATCTGCTTGCCAAGTTGTATACGTATTTTTATTTCTTCCAACACCAGGCTCTGAGGTCCAAAGGGGGAAATTCTTCCCTCTTAAGTTTAAATAGGATAACTGCTCTCCACATCCGTAGACTTTTTCTTCCTTATCAGCATGAATGCGCATCCAAAAACGATTGATAGAATCATCCTTTAAATCAAATGAAGCTCTCATTCCGTCCTGATCACGATTTAACTCGATAGAAAGGACTTCGTTATCATTTTTAGAGTGTCTTAATCCTATCTGAACCGAATCGCCTTGTTTTGTGACTTGAGCAAAACGTAATGGGATTCTCTCAACAATATAATCATCGATTTTGAAATTCCCTCGGTACATTGCAATCGTTTCCTCTCCAGCACCAACAAAAACAAATGGATGTTTTGTTGAATGAGTAAACAGAAGACGCCCCTCTAGAAAAACCTCAAATCCATTTTCACGTTCTATTACTTCAAAACCTTTGATTTCTGTATTAGTTGTCATTTATTGTTCATCCTCTCTAGTAACCTTAAATAATTTTCTTTTCACGCTTCATTGCATTAAGGTTTTGATTATGTCTGTTTTCTAAGAAATCAGCATACTTCTTATTCCAACTCTTTAATGCTTTCATATAAAGAGTCACTGTAACTGAAGCTAATACAATAACAGCTGGCCAAAACCACTGAGAGACAATTCCTTCAGAATAGGCAACACCAATTGGTGAGAACAAAATATACATTCCAACTACCAAGCTTAGTAGAATAACAGTTACAGGAACGGCATATTTCCATGGAACCATGTCAACTTTTGGATTTGGCTTGAACTGATATGGCTTTTCAAGCGGTCGTATTTTCCCAACTACCATCATAATTCCGACTTCGATTACAAAAAGAATAGCTGAAATATGAATAAAGTTCATTGTAATCGTAATATCGAACAATTGACCTAATCCCCATACAAGCATGTAGTAGGTAACCACATGAAAAATAATGGCAATTTTTGCCCCAAGAGCTGGAATGCGTTTAGACATAATCCCGACTAACACAATAGCAATAATTGGGATGTTAAAAAAACCTGTAAAGCGTCGGATTAAATCCCAAAGTCCATCTGGCGCATTCATCAACATTGGCGCAATAAAAAATGAAATAAGTGCTAGTATACTACCAAAATATTTGCTTATCGTAATCAACTGTCGATCAGTAGCATGTTTGTTAAACCCAGCTTTATAAATATCTAAGGCAAACATCGTTGAAGCACTATTTAATAATGAATTAAAACTAGAGAATACGGCCCCCAATAAAACCGCAAGGAATACGCCTGACATAAATGTCGGAAGCAAATTCGCTACAATTGTTGGATAAGCTAAATCAACTGGATTCATGTCACCACCATATAAGTGGAAGGCAATTACACCAGGAATCATCATTAAGAATGGAACCGTTAACTTGTAGAAACCAGAGTAAATAACACCCTTTTGTCCTTCAGCGAGATTTTTGGCACCTAATGTTCGTTGAATAACGTATTGGTTCGTCCCCCAGTAGAACATATTCATCAAGATCATCCCTGTAAAGATCGTGCCAAACGGAACTGAATCCGTACTTGATCCGATCGCATTCAATTTATCAGAATGCACCAATGTTATCGTCTTCATTCCTTCCATCACACTTCCATTACCAAGGGCAATAAACCCAAGTATTGGAACAATCAGACCAATAACGATCAGCCCGATTCCATTGAGAGTATCTGATATAGCAACCGCTTTCAGACCACCGAATATCGCATAAATTGCACCAATAATCCCAACTACCCAAATGACTAGCCACACCGACTGCTCCATAGATATACTTAGCAGAGTTGGTACATCAAAAAGTCTTAATATTGCCAGAGCTCCTGAATAGAGGACAGAAGGGATCGTAACAAAAACATAACCTAACATAAACAAAATGACGGTGTAACGTCTAACACCTTCATCAAAACGAGTACTCAAAAATTCAGGAAGAGTTGTAAATGCACCTCCAAGGTATCTAGGAAGTAAAATCAAAGCACAAATGACAATCGCTAATGCTGCTGTTACTTCCCAGGCCATATTGGATAAATTGGCTCGATACGCCTGACCATTCAACCCTATTAACTGCTCAGCTGAGAGATTTGTTAATAATAACGAACCCGCTATAAATCCCCCTGTTAACCCACGTCCCGCTAAAAAATATCCATCTGAATCATTGACGGAATTTTTAGATTTTTGGTAAGATATCCATCCCACTAATGCCATAAAGAAAACACATGATAATAATGTAAATAACATATTGATTTCCCTCCATGATAAACGTTCTATGTATGATATTTCACTGCAATATTCTCTCCAATAATCCCTGCATGAGCTCCCTGAGACATGAAGCGCTCATTTTCTGGATGAGACAATAACCACTTATTCTTCATAAATAATAATTGGTCATGACCTTTTTCCTCTTTCATAAGAGGCGTATTTGTTCCTGACGGTAAAATAACTGCACACTTAAAGCCGTTATCTGAAACTTTACAAGGTGCAAGATGTAACGTTGTTTGATAGATTTCAATCGCCGTACCCTTTGGAACAAAAAATACCTCTAGACTATCAACTGAATAGGTACCTTCCTTTATATCATTCACATGGCCTAACAGTAGGACTAAGTCTGTATAAGCTACATTGATTTCACTACCTTTGTGGAACTCTAGCCCATTTAAATTGGAGTTCTTTCCGTTACAATAGCCTAGTTGGATATCCATACAGCCAAAATACGTTTTTTCAATTAGAGACTTTACTTCTCCCTGCTCCCACGATTCAATTGACGACACGTAAATGTTCCCTTCTTGAGGTATATCCGTCTCATCCATAAACTTCTCTAACTCATTAACTGGAAAACCTTTCAGAACTTTTCCGTATTTTAAGAATGATGTATCAAATATATCTGTTAAATTAAGAGACGTATTAAGCGCTTTCAACTCTTCTAGCATTATGACCACCCCTTACAAAAAGTTATTATCTTTAAATCAAACATCATTACCTTTTAGATCATTATATAGATTCATATTCTTCTTTTCAAGTCTTTTTTATAAATATGTTAAGCGTTTTCACCCTGTCATATTTGAGCTCCTTTCTCACAAATAAAAGGTTATTATATTATAACTAAACATCACTACCTTTTTTCATTATATAAGAAGTCTGTCTATCTTTTCAAGGTTTATTTATACTTTTTAAAAAATCAAGACGGCTTCCGAAAAACCATTCACTCTCACTGTAGTTAAAAAAAAATGACTAAAAGCATACGCTTCTAGTCATTTTAATCAGATACAGCTCTATATAACTCAACAAACTTAATAAAAAATCCAAATAGAAGAAACAGTTTAGAATGCGTCTTATTTTTAATTAACTTAATACATACTAATAAATGATTGGTTCAAAAATGAAACGTTTAGTTCTTTACTACTGAGCCTTCACTTCATTAAGAGCTTCAATTAACGTCTGAATTAGGATAGTTAATTCTTCCTCTTCAATACACAAAGGTGGAGCTAACGTTAGTACATTATTATAACCCGCAACAGTCGCACCATTTTTTCCAATAATAACTCCCTTTTGTTTACATGATGCTATTACTTGATTTACGACACTTACATCAATTGGTTCCTTCGTTTCTTTATTATCTACAAGCTCAATACCAATGAGTAAACCTTTTCCACGAACATCCCCAACATAAGGGTGATTTTGTAAATGGTTCATTAAATCATTTTTCAAAATCTCTCCCAATTGTTTAGAGCGTTCGAACAAATTTTCGTTTTCCATTATTTCGAGGTTTTTTAATGCTAATGCGCACGCTGCTGGATTTCCCCCGAATGTATTAACATGCCTAAGATAATCATATTGCTCTGACCCTTTAAAAGCATCATAGATTTCTTTTCTTACAGCCGTTGCTGATAACGGTAAATATCCGCTAGTTATCCCTTTAGCCATTGTTATGATATCTGGCTTCACTCCATAGTTCATAAATCCAAAAGCTTCCCCCGTTCGGCCAAAGCCGCAAATGACTTCATCTACAATCAACAATGCGCCGTGCTTTTTACATACTTCCTTCACTGCAGACAGATAGCCATCAGGCGGCATGAGGACGCCTCCTCCTGTAATGATTGGTTCCATTATAACCCCGGCTATAGTATCGCTTAACTCCCACGTCATGACTCGATCAATCTCTCGAACTGACTCTAATTCCGAAGGGGCACAATCGAGCCGATCAACAGAGCGGTATAAATCTGGAGGTGTGACATGGATGAAACCAGTTGCTAACGGTTCGTACTTGTATTTTCTTTCTGCCTGGCCAGTTGCAGCAAGTGCCCCCATTGTATTACCGTGATACCCACGATATCTTGAGATGAATTTATTACGGTGAGAATCACCTTTTTGTTGGTGATATTGTCGAACGATTTTAAACGCAGTTTCATTTGCCTCTGAACCACTGTTAGAAAAGAAAATGACATACTCATCACCAAGCATTTCATTTAATTTTTCTCCAAGTTTAATAGCTGGTAAATGACTTTGTGTCAGCGGAAAATATGCTAATTCGTTTAATTGCTCATACGCTGCTTTAGCTAATTCCGTACGTCCATATCCTACATTCACACACCATAAGCCTGACATTGCATCTAAATACTTATTTCCTTCATTATCTGTTACCCAAACTCCCTCTGCTTTGGTCACCACCATTGTTGCATCTGGATTATAAGGTTTCATAGAATGCCAAATATATTTCTCATCTTTTGTAAGAGCTTCGTTGCTCTGGTTTGTTCTTACCAATTGCCGCTCCTCCTCTCAAGCTTCAAAACCATAATATTACACTTGTAGTCAAAAGATACCTACTTGGACTTTCTTCTAGAAATCATATCTAGAGGTAATCATCTTCTTTCTGGTGAAAAAGTTTACTCCATCCTTTCCATTTACATGGAGGTCACCATAGAATGAATCCTTCCAGCCTGAAAACGGGAAGAATGCCATAGTTGCTGGTACACCGACATTAACACCAAGCATTCCTGCATCAGCTTCTTCACGAAATTGGCGGATTGCTTTTGCATCCTTCGTATAAATGGTTGCTCCATTGCCGTACCTTGATTTTCTAATGTATTCTAATCCTTGGTCTAAATCCACTGCGCGAAGCAAGCTTAATACAGGGGCAAAGATTTCATCTTTTGCTATAGTCATATCTGGGGTTACATGATCAAAGATTGTTGGACCTAAGAAATTTCCTTCTTTCATTTCAGTCATTTCTTTTCGCCCATCACGAATGAGAGAAGCTCCCTCTTCCACACCTTTGACAATATAGTCCAACACTTTTGCACGGTGTGAATCACGAATAATCGGGGTTAGAAGTACTTCATCGTCTAATCCATTTCCAATCAATAATTCATCAGCTCTAGCCTTTAATTCGTTAACAAATCGTTCGCCATCTCCGATAACAACTACCGCACTACACGCCATACAACGTTGACCTGCACTCCCATAAGCTGATGCAACAATATGCTCAACAGCTTTTTCTACATCCGCATCCGGCATAACAATATGGTGATTCTTTGCACCAGCAAGCGCTTGAACGCGTTTCCCATTAGCTGCTGCCCGTTCATACACATACTTTGCCACTGGCTGTGAGCCAACAAACGAAATCGCTTTGATATCCTCATGATCAATCAACCCATTTACAACATCATGAGCCCCATGAACAACGTTTAAAACACCGCGCGGGGCACCTGCTTGTGTGAATAACTCCGCAAGCTTATTGGCAAGCATCGGTGTTCTTTCCGAAGGCTTTAGTACAAACGTATTTCCACATGCAATCGCAAGCGGAAACATCCATAACGGAACCATCATCGGAAAGTTAAATGGAGTAATTCCCCCGATTACACCTAATGGATAGCGAAACATTTCCGAATCGATCTCTTCAGCAATTCCAGATAACGTCTCCCCCATCATTAATGTTGGAGCTCCACTGGCAAATTCAACACACTCTATTCCTCGTTGTACTTCACCATACGCCTCCTTAAATGCTTTTCCATTCTCTTGAACAATTAATTTTGCCAGCTCCACGTGATGATCAGATAGCAATGTATGATATTTAAACAGGATTCTTGCTCGTTTCGGTACGGGAGTGTTTTTCCATGTAACAAAAGCTTCCTGTGCAGCCTTTACAGCCTGATCAACATCTGCCCTTCCTGATACAGGCACTGTAGCAACAATTTCTCCGGTTGCAGGATTCGGCACATCTAAAGTATTCTTCCCCCGTGATTCTACCCATTCTCCATTAATAAAATTGTTCAAGGCATTTGTTTGTTTTTTTATTCCTTCCATTTATTCTCCTCCTATACTTTATATTTTCTATGTTCTTCCATTATCCCTTATTCCTTAAGCGTATTCATTAGACACTATGTCAAATAGCTTAGTGAAAATACTCCACATTATGAATAGTAGGTATTTCTTAGATTACAATAATCACTAAAAGGGCTGACCCCGGCCTTAGTAGTTTAGAGAAGTTGAACTCTATTAACCAATAATGGATCAGACCCTTTTGCTGTTATATTTCTTTAACTGACACTTGGACAAGATCTTCTGTTGTATTTAAATAATCATAAGCAAGAAGCATAAATTCGATTGCCAATCTCTTTTCCGAACTCATAAAGTCACTTCCGAGAAGGGTTTCCAGCTTTTCAATTCGGTGATACATCGTCTGCCTTACGACAAAAAGTTTTTTTGCCGTTTCCTGCTTCGAACCATTGCATGCTAAATACATTTTCAACGTTTCTACCAATTTGCCGTTATATTTTTGATCGTATGCTATCACTGGCTGTAAATACTCCATCACGATCTCTTGAAGATCGGTATGCTTATTAATTAAAGACATAATCCTGTATAGGTGTAAATCTTCATAAAAGTAACTTTTCCCCTCTTGTGTCAGGGTATCTTGCAGCAATAATGTTTCTTTCGCAGTCTTATAGCTAATATGTATATCACTTAATTTCGTTACATATTTGCCAACACCAAATGAAATAAAGGAGACTTTTAATTTCTGAGAATAATCAAGTTTTTCAAAACGCGTAAATGCTTCAGATAATCTCGTCTTCCATGTTTTAACTGTACGTTTATTACCAAGTATGAAAATAATTTGATTCCTTATTTTACTTGAAAACACATAGAAACCTTGTTGCTCGAAAATAGAACGAATGAGAAGAATAAAATATGTCCCATCTAAAGTAGATGATTGATCCGTAAAATGTAATTTACAAGTACAAACAACCCCTCCATTTAACTTAAGTCCTGGTTCTACATCTGCTAGATACTCTCTAATATTTACACTACTGTGATGACCATCAAGCCAGTCTGTCATCCATTCTACTTCTTCCATTCTTCTTTTTTCTTCTACATATAAAACACGTAAAAGATGCTGAGCAAGTGCTGTTGTTGTCCGATCAAGAATTAACAAATCAAACTCGCTTAACTCCCTATTCGTTGATATAATCACCAATTCAGCAAATTGATTTCCTGAAATTTGAACTGGTTGGCGAGCAATCGAATGTATGGGACTGTGCTCGTCTGTCTTTATTTTATCTAGTACCAAACGTCTTTCATTAGCTGGTACCTCTGGGATAAAAACAATTTCTTCATCAAACAATGCGACTACTTGTACATCCAAAAACGTTTGGAAAAATAGTAATATTTCTTCTTGATGATTGATTTCAAGTAATTGTTTATTTAGTCTTTGTGAATAATTTTCTAAATCGGTGATCATTTGGTACTGCTGATTAATAAGGACTGAATGGATATCTTGAGTAATTTGAACAAATGCTACCTCTTGATGAAAGAGAATGATAGGAAACTGATGAATATTTGCAACATCGATAATTTCTTGAGGAATAATTGAGGTGTGCGAACTGACTTCAATACATAACCCTGATGCATGACTTTCAATTAACTGATTAAGAAATGAGATAAATAATGTTTGATTTTCTTTCCAACCGAGTCCAGTTGTCAAAATCAATTCATGACCATTTAACAGCTTTTTAATATTAATGACTTCGACTACATGAACCCATTTTACATTCCTATTTAGTCCAGCAGCACCTGCAATGACTTCTGCACTCTCAAAGTGTCTCCGCTTTAATATTTCACTAATGGTTATATAAGATTTCATTTACTCACTTCCCCTATCTACATTAATGAAAAGGATAAGATATATCTATTACTATATGTAAATTCTTCCTACAATACGCTTTTTCCTTTTAACAAGAAAGAAAAAGCAGAGGTATCAAATAAAAAAAAGAAAATGTCAACACAAATAAGTAATATGGTACCTGTAGTTAGGACACTTGAAAAAGAGTGTTTTATCTACAGGTATTTTTTTATATACTTGAATT
>NZ_JAXBLX010000035.1:0-48566 GCF_037027555.1 Halalkalibacter kiskunsagensis
CTTACTTAAAACCTTGCAGCGGTTCCGCTCAGCGCTTCGAGGAAAGTCAAAAAGGTAAAAACCAACCTTTTTGACTTTCCTCTTATACAATTTTCTTTCGATTCATTTCTCGGAAGTGGCTTGGTGTTACTCCTTCGTGTTTTTTGAAGAGGCGATTAAAATAACTATGTTTGTAGCCTATTTTTTCAGCTATCAGGTTGATTTTCATATCGGTTTCCATCAATAACTCTTTGGCTTTTTCTAAACGAATATTCGTTAAATAATCAATAAAGTTCCATCCTGTAATCTCCTTAAACACCTTGCTCAAAATAGAAGGATTCATTTTTATCAGGTCCGCGCAGTAATCTAACGAAATATCATTCATATATTCTTCTTGCAATAGAACCGCTACTCTTTCGACTAAAAGCCTTTGGCGTTGATCTTGTTTCTGAGATAGTTCTTGAATAACTGGCAAAATAACATTTGTTTCAAACCATTGAGTCATTTGTACTGGATCTCGTAATTGTGAGAGTTGCTCATATAGGCTTACTCCTTCATTTCCGATATCCTCCATCAAACCCGATTGCAATACAACATGAAAAATACTTCCAAGAAGCTGAAAAGCGCCTTGTTTCAGCATAGCTTCACTCACATTTTTATCAGCTAGTACTGAAATAAATTGATGTAATAGTTTAACAGCCTCTTCTTCGTTTCTAAGTCTTATGGCATGTGTAATTTCTTTTTCCAACGAAAATGGATATTCAATCCTTTCATGATTACTATTTAATCGATCCAGCTTCTCTATTTCAATAATTTGATTATGATCTTGCAGATTGCGATAACTTAATGACGTTTTCGCTTCTTCAAATAAGGCATGTACGCCCTTAATCGAATCCGTCATTCTACTTATACTAATGGAAACTTCCATTTTCTCTATCTGATTAATTTGCGTAATGATGTTTTTACTTAAATTCACAACGTTGTTATTTACCTTTTCATGTGTTTGATCATTCGGGAACATTAAGAATAATCCAAATGAGAGATCATGAAAATTAATAATATTAGCTTCTATAGCTGATTGCCCTATCAAATCCTCAATGATGTCAGCTGCTAAAACCGTCACTAGACCTTCTTCCCCTTCAATCGATCGATCTTCTATCTTTTTATATCCATACAATTGAACAAAAAGCACAAGGTAGTTCTTATCATTCATTTCCCATCCAAAGTGCTGCATTCTCTCCTGTATCTCTTTTTCACCATAAGAGTATAAATAGCCTTGGATAAGTTGCAAAAGAAAGCCTTCGCGTAAATGGGGAAGTTGATGTTCCAAACGTTTTTGTAGATTTTCACTATTCGTAGATAATGTATTCCACTTCGTTTCAATTAAGTCAAACTCATTTTTCACATTTATCCGTTTATTCCCATGAATCTTCTGGATGAGTTGGTCAATTGGTGAGTATAATTTCTGTGAAGCAAATATTGAAAGAATAATAGCAATAACGAATATCACAATACTTAAGGCGATAAACAGCTTTGAAATATAAACAACAGGAGCCGTGATAGCCGATAGCGGAGCTGCAGATACGTAATACCACCTTTCTCCTAAACGTGAGATATAATCATACGTTATCGTATAGGTATGATTATCCCAATCAAATAAAAACGAATTCGAACTTATTAATTGCTGGCTAATCTCATCAAAAATAGCTTTTTGCATAGCAGTAGGGTGTTGTTGAATTGGATTATCAAAAAACCATTGTTCAGAATTAGTAAAAAGATAGACAGAACCTTCTTCATAAGGCGATTTTACATAATCGGCAAGCTTCTCTTTGTTTAAAAAAACAGCTAATGACCCAAATGGCAAAACCTCTCCTCCAGGCAGCTTATGAACTAGCCCTAATGAAGTTTCACTCGTCCCCAAACTAGAAAAAGATTGATTCCAATACAGGTCCTTCCCTTGTGAAACCAACTGATTATAATGATCACTATGTTCTGTTGTCTCAATAAAATCATAGCGATTCTTCTGGAAAACGACCTCTTTTGGTTGATTTACAAATAATTCAATGCGGTCGATTAAAGGATTTGACCCTTCCATAACAAGCAATGTTTTATAAATTTTATGTACATCCTCGTAGTTAAACACGACATCGATATTTTCATAGCTTTCCTTAAAATTGGAGTCAAATGCCCAGTGCGCTAGTAACAGTTCAAGGTAAGAAAACTGGTCGTCAATTGCTTTCACAGAATTGTGTACATGATTTTGATGAACCTCTTGCAATTCATTTTCCATCTGCGCTTTGCTAACCATAAACAAAATGACACTTACGATAATGCCTGGAATGCTAGCAAGTAACAAAAAAGCAACTAGGTTTTTGCGATAGTGCCCTTTGGATTGAAAGGAAAAAGGTCGCATCAGTCGTCTTAGTAAGCTATTCTTCAATAACTACACCTCCTTAGAAAACGCTTTCATATAGTTTACCATATATTTTCACAATTTTTGTGTGAGGTTCACCAAAATGTAAAAAAACGACATATTCACACATAATAAAAATCTCCTTAGAACGACGTACGAACTAAGGAGATTTCTTTCCCTACTTTTATCTGTTTGAATACGATTCATTGATTTCAGCTGTCAACGCCTGCATTTGCGGATTTTCTTTCAGTTTTTCTACAAATGCATCCCATGCTGTAATTGGCTCTCTTCCTAAAATAATAACTGTTTTTAAATCTTGAATGTCTTTTCTAAGCTCTGGTAAATAGTTCACTCCAGTTTCTGAAAACAAGCCTAAACTAATATTTGCGACACTCGTATTCTCTCTTTCATCTTGAATTTCCTTATATAACTGTTGAACGTCTTCTGGAAAAGTCGGCTTAACAGAGCTTGCATAAGGGTCAGAAACATAAACAATTTGATTATGATCTCCTACTGCATCAGATGTCATCTTTTCTGTATCAATGACAATTTCCCCGTTTTCAACCGTATGGTGGACTCCTTCAATTCCATGTCTGTGCAAACTAAACACATCATCTTCCATCCACCTGTCCATCATCTGTAGAATTTGTTTCATTTTCACTTCTGGTACACTTTTTGAAATGACATTTGCACCAGCAAAACCAGGCCCTGCTGGATTGTAATCATTAATACTTGTTACTGGCATTAAGTTCGTAAATTCAAAGTCAGGGTCAACTTGTGAAAAGTGATCATAATACTCCTGCATCGCTCCAGCTTTCTCATTAATAATCCCTGCTCTACCAGCTTTAAACATATCTTTTACTTGACTCACTTGTAAGGAAGCAAAGTCTTCAGGGATTAGACCATCTGCATATGCATTAGCTAAATATTCAAGCGCATCACGTGTTTCTGGAAGGAAAGCTACATGTGTTAATTCACCATTTTCCTCTTTCCATTCCCCATTCACACCAGTAAACATGCCTTCATATGAGCCCATATCTCCCATGTCTTCAGGATTGACATACCCTACCATTCCATACGTATCATCTTTGCCACTATTATTCGGATCCTCATTAGCAAACGCTTTCATAACTTCGTAAAGCTCATCTGACGTTGTTGGCATCTCTAATCCAACATTATCTAGCCAATCTTTGCGGATAATGAAGAACGTTTCTCCTTCTGATGGTCTCGGACGAGGGATACCATAATTAGCGCCATCAATCTGCGTTAACTCCCACGCAATATCAGCAATTCCTTCTTTTAAATTTGGATAATCATCAATGTAAGGTGAGACATCCCAAAAAGCACCTTGCTCTGCAGCTCTTTTGAATACAGGACTAAATGGATCAGGAACTAGCATCAGATCTGGAAGATTACCAGAGGCTAAAATTACATTAAACCTGTCCGCATAGTTATTAGCAGAAACCCATTCAACATTTAATTTCGTATTTGTTACTTTTTCAATTTCTTGTAGCACTAGATTGTCTGAACTTGGAGGTGTCGGGCTAAAAAAATGACTCATAATGCGAACTTCCGTCGGATCCTCATCTTGTACTACTGTTTCCTCAGTCGCTCCTTCATTTGATTCAGCCTCTTCATTCGTACTAGTTTCTTCACTTCCTCCGCCACTACATGCTGCTAGTACCATGATCAAAAGTAACCCAAAGATTAAAAGTGCGCTTTTTTTCATCTTATTTCCCCCATAGTAGAATTTTTTAAAAGACTATGATGAACCCTAGAAAACTACTTACTCTTTGATCGATCCAATCATCACCCCCTTAGCAAAATGCTTTTGTAAAAACGGGTAAACCATTAAAATAGGCACAATGGCGATGATAACTGCGGCCATTTTTAATGTTTCACTTGGTGGCGGCTGCATGAGTGGATCAACGTCACCAAGACTACTACTCGAGGAATCAATTAACATGTTTTGTAACAACACTTGTATTGGCCACTTACTTGCATCATTTAAATATAATAGAGCATTAAAGTACTGATTCCAATAGGCCACCGCAAAAAACAAACCAAAGGCAGCAATTGCTGGCAAGGACAAAGGAAGAACAATCCGAATCCACGCGGTAAAATCATTACATCCATCAATGGTTGCTGCTTCCACTAATGTTTCGGGAATGCTATCATAAAACCCTTTCATTAAGATGACAAACCAACCGTTTGAAAGAGAAACAAGGATGACAGACCATAGACTATCAATCAATCCTAATTCTCGTACAAGCAAATAGTTAGGAATGATCCCTGGATTAAACAAAATCGTAAATAGAACCAATAATAAGATAAACTTTCGCCCTTTAAATTTTTTCCGGGACAAAGCATAAGCAAGTGAGGACGTGATCACGAGACTACACACAGTTCCAACAACTGCTAAAAACGAACTAACACCGAGAGATTGAACAAATGAACCCGCAGAAAGTAAATATTTATAAGAAGCAAGAGACCAATTTTCCGGGAACAGAACAATGGACTTTTGTAAAAACTCCGCTGGCTCTGTAAAAGAGACGATAAATACATAATAAATAGGAAACGCCGATACGAGAGCTACCAAACCTAAGAAGATAATATTGGCGATATCAAAAATTCGATTACCTAAACTAGCTTTCATGTTACCCCTCCTTTCTGTTAGTAAATTCCTTCTTCTCCGACTTTCTTCGCCATCCTGTTAGCTACAACGACGAGCACGAGTCCGACAATTGACTTAAACAATCCTACAGCTGTACTATAACTAAATTGTCCTTGCTGAATCCCAACCCGATAGACATACGTATCAAATACTTCGGCTACATTCGCAACAGCACCATTGTACATAAGAAAGACTTGTTCAAATCCAACTTCCATAATGTCACCTAAGCGCAAAATCAATAGAATAATAATGACATTTCGAATTGCTGGCAATGTTACATGCCAAATTTGCCTAAATCGATTTGCCCCATCTATTTTTGCAGCTTCATATAATTCCGTATTAACGCCAGCAATCGCAGCTAAAAAGATAATCGTCCCCCAACCCGCTTCCTTCCAAATCGATTGGGATGTTAACAACAACCAAAAGATATTGGGATTCGTTAGAAAATCAAATTTTGCAAAGCCAAAATGTTCGATTAGTTGATTAATAATCCCATCTGACCTTGATAACATTAAGAAAGATAAACTAACGATGATAACCCACGATAAGAAATGAGGCAAATAAACAATGGATTGCACGGTTCGCTTGTATACTTGACTGCGTAATTCATTTAATAAAACAGCTAAAATAATAGGTAATGGAAAGAATAAAGCTAAATTTAAAAAACTGATCGCAAGTGTGTTCCTTAATATAATCCAGAAATCAGAGTTAGAGAACAATCTCTCGAAATGCTCAAACCCAACCCAAGGACTCCCTCTAAGTCCCATAAACGGTGAATAATCTTGAAAAGAAATGATTATGCCCCACATAGGCACGTACTTAAAAATCAAAAAATAAAGTAAACCCGGTAATGCAAGTAAATATAAGTATTTGTCTTTCAAGATGGATCTCCACAATCTCTTTCCTTTGCCAGGTCGTTTCTGAAGTTCGTTGTATACGCTTACATATTTTTGCTCTTGTGTGTTGGTATTTTGATCTGCCATTTGATACTCACCATCCTTTCTCCTATTTTTAACTAAGCTTAAGCACCTGCTTTTTTCAACCAGCTATTGGTTGTCAGCTTACAGTTACCAATGTATAAAATGAACAGGTTTCCTACAATCCAATTATTTTTAATACTCAAAAATTACTGATAGTACTTTTTTGATTCGTTTGACTTTTTTTATTAATAAGACTGAAAACCCTTATTATACAAGGGTTTTATTACTCTATAACTATGGGTGATCTCACAAAGAATAAAGTTGATTCTTTTCGGATGATCATTCAAAAAAGAACAAGCGCTTCGGAACGAACCGATGCTCTTGTTCTTTATACCTTTATAAACTACATTCTCTTCCAACCATTTCACAACATGATAACAATAATACTTACCATTTTATAAAAATATTAATTTGCAAGCTGATTACTTGTTAATGTACGATCAGTCAACTTCAGTTCACTTTGACGATAATCGTTACTTGACCGGCAATAGAAAACGCTGTGTACAAGTGCATTGTAAATCACTTGAGTCATTGATTCCATTCCTAGCTATGGAAACAAGAATGCCCTCTACATGGAGCTCTGCTTTTGCTACAGCTGAGTCTGGATCCACCGTCGTCACAATCTAATATATATGTACTATTCGTTATCTCACGTAAGTGACATAACTGGTTATTGGTTGTCTGATTGTCAACAAAAGAAGTATACTATTTATATAAACATTAATGAATTTCATCTGCTCATTGCTTTTCATTTATCATTCGGGGGTAAGCTCATGCAAATAGATTTATCGAATCATTCTATTCCTGTATTTGAAGCACTTGCTAGTAATGTAAGGTTAGCAATTATTCAAAATTTATCAGAACGTTCTATGAATATACGAGAATTAGCAGAAGCTGTTGGACTTAGTAGCGCCATTATGACCATGCATATTAAGAAACTTGAAAAAGCCGGAATCATTCGTACTGAGATGACTCCAGGGAAAGCTGGTATTCAAAAGTTATGTATTCTTACGGTTGATCATATAAAAATTAATTTCCCAACAAAAATGACCAAGCTGTCTAATTATCATCAAACTGAACTATCCGTCGGGCATTATACTGATTTTCTTATTGAACCAACCTGTGGACTGGCTACCAAAGAAAAGATAATAGGTGAATTTGATGATACACGCTACTTTTTAGACTCTGAACGATTTAATGCAAAAATCCTCTGGTTCGGCAAAGGTTATATTGAATACAAAGTACCGAATTTCCTACTATCTAATCAGAAACCAACAGAACTTGAAATTTCGATGGAACTTTCTTCTGAAGCCCCATTTACAAATGAAAATTGGCCATCAGATATATCTTTTATCTTAAATAATGTTGAGTTAGGTACGTGGACAAGCCCAGGAGACTTTGGTGACAACTCAGGAAAATATACACCAGATTGGTGGCCAAGGGTTGTTAACCAATATGGACTGTTAAAATGTATTCGAATAACAACGACTGGTACGTTCATAGATGGGATAAAAATTTCAAGCATAACCATTGATGACCTTAACATCCGGGAAAAGCAATGGACATTTCGTATTGCCGTACATGAAGAAGCTGAACATATAGGCGGAGTGACTCTATTCGGCTCAGGTTTCGGAAATTACAACCAAGATATTCTTTTCCGGCTCTTTTATTCTAAGAACCAGAAAGAAGAAAGCTTGTCAGAATAATATCATGAAAGAAGGCTCTTATCGACAAATCGTTAAGAACCTTCTTGTTTTAGTTTAATCTCTGCTCTTGCTCTCTCGCATTTCAGAGTTCACTCTCACTTTCTCTTAATTCTTTACAGGCTTTCCATCTGCAACAGGAACTCCAAACAAAGGCATCCCTTGTTCATCCCATGTAAACACTTGAGCTCTTGCATGACGATTCGGATCGTAAAGAGGATTCCCTTTAATTTCCTTATAATTCCTTGAATGATAGACAATCACATCTTGTGTACCGTCTTCTGATACAGTGAAACTATTATGACCAGGACCGTACTGCCCCGTTTCCTCACATGTAGTAAAAACTGGTTCGGGATGCTTCTTCCAAGATTTTGCATTAAGTAAGTCGCTCGATTCTGAGGCAATTAGTAATCCCATGCAATAATTATGATCCGTACTACTTGCAGAAAATGCAATGAATATCTTTTCATTCCTTATTAATACAGCTGGACCTTCATTCACTAAAAATCCAATCTTTTCCCAGTCATATTCAGGAGTAGCAATCATAACGGGTTCTCCTTTGATCGTCCAAGGATTCTCCATTTCTGCAATATATAAATTTGAGTTTCCTTTAATCTCCGGATCCTTCTGCGGCCAAACCAAGTATCTTACACCAAGATGTTCAAATGTTGTTGCATCAAGGGAAAACGACTCCCATTTTGTTTCGATCTGTCCTTTTTCTATCCAATTACCTTCTAACGGATTTTCTAAGTCATTTTCAAGTACATACATTCTATGATCAAATAATCCTTCTTTTGTTCCTGTCGTTCTAGCAGCAGCAAAATATATATACCATTTTTTGTCAATGAAATGAATTTCAGGAGCCCAAATATTCGCACTTAAATCACCTATCTCATACTTCTTCCAAACAGTCTTTGGAGTGGCATTTTCTAATTCCTGTAATGATGCAGCCCTCCTTAGTTCAATTCTGTCATATTCAGGCACAGATGCTGTGAAATAATAATAGCCATCTGAATGTTTATAAACCCATGGATCTGCACGCTGCTCTACAATTGGATTCTTATACTCGTTTTGATTGTTCATTATTCTAACCCCTTTATGATTGGTTTTAACTAATGACCTTTGAAAAGTTTAACTACTTACAAAACATATACGTCCATAATCAAGCTCCAAATCAACTGTAAAAGGTGTGAAGGCTCTCCCCTTTTCAAAAACTTTATAAATAAACCAACAACATTAATGTAATTATAAATAATTAATATATATATTAACTATTTGTATTTAGTATATTTTTAGATGAAATCGTTGTCAATAACTTCTTTTGAATCCAACACACTAGTAACTAGAAAAGGCTGACCAAATACAATCGTTCCACACGATCTTTTCGGTCAACCATTTCTATAGTGAAACGGTATAGCTATTGATTGAAATCAAACCGTTTGGCCAAATTCACCCTTTGTAAAGAAAATGTCACCACCAGTGTTATTAATCCTATTTCCCGTAACTTTACCTGAACCAAAGTCATTACACTATTGCTCAGATCACCTTCAAATTCAAAATGAACTACTAACCGTCCTTCTTTTTGAAGCTAGGACGACTATATCAAACGGCTTTATTGCAAATCAATTTATAACGCTTCGCTAACATTACAAGTCAAAACAATTATTTCATTTTAAAAAGCTCTTCTCCCGTAAATAATAAAACTACTTCACTATAGGAGGCTATATTATGCGAAACAAGCGAAAAACCATGTCAGGAACCGATATAGAAGAGGTTAAACGTCTTAACGCGCAGTCGGGGCTCACATATAATAAGGCAAAAGAAGCGCTAGCACGAAAGAAAGGTTTTATTAGCTCCCCAGAAACAAAAGATTAACTGCTATTGCTGTTAGTTACACACAAAAAAAGCTTGGAGTGAACTACCCTGTAACTCCAAGCTCTTTTTAAAAATTGACTCGCACTGTGTAGTTTCACAATCCTACATGTTACTTAGTAACGTAGCCTGCCTCCTTCATTTTTTTTAATTGTTCTAAATCAATTGCAAGCTGTCTTTTCCAGTTGAACTACAAACAACGCCAAAGAACTTCCTAATATTTTCCAAGGTCATCAAACAATTAGACAATGCCTTACAGTTCCTACCAATTCAATAATCTTGTAACAATATCTTACAAAAAAGTAAAGGCAAACATACTCTTTTCCCCGAATCAATGTTTTGGCATTTTTAATAAGTCTTTTTTCTACAACCAAAAGCGACATCTCCTAAAATGCATTTTAGGAGATGTCGCTACTAAAAATAATAGATGAGAGTTCTTTTTTTCAAAAAAAGGACATAAGGAAAAAGTTCAATTTCTACTTGTTAGTGCAAAAAAACTCTGTCTCTAGTTCCGTTATATTTCAATTTTAAATACCCAGATTATGAATGTGAATTTCATTTTAATAAAACATCGATTCAATACGCAAATACATGATTGTCAATCACCGTAGAAACTGTTCGAGTTCTAATCCATTGATCCCCGGTTTTATCTGGATTATAGAAATATAGGGAGCCATTAGTTGGATCCTCCCCTTCAAGAGCACGTTTGGCAGCCTCTATACTATTCGCATCAGGCTTTGCTGAATAAATAGCCCCACTCCCTGCTGGACTAAATTGATACGTGCCAGAAGTTTTCTCTAAAATAACCTCTTCAACTGTACTCGGGAACTGATCACTTTTGACTCGATTCAAAATAACGGCCCCAACAGCGATTTGTCCCTCTAAAGATTCACCTTTTGCCTCACAATGAATCATTTTAGCCAGCCACACAAATTCTGCTTCCACCATATTAATCTCTTCATTGCTTCTTTCTGGTATGGTAATTGATTCTTTTTCTCCTTTTATCTGCTCCAATTCTTTTAGCGCATCACTTTCTAATTCATTCCTTGTCGAAATATCTAACAAAACTTCTTCAGCTACACTGTTCGTATTAACCTCTTCCTCATCAGTTTTATCTATTTCGGCTGCCTTAGTGTGAGGTGCCTCAGCTCCCAAAACTAATGTTGTCACTACTATAGCTCCGCTCATTACTTTTACTAATCCCCCCTTAATTTCAGGAAGCTTTCCCTTTATGTAATGACTTGCTTCTTGTTCAATTGTTTTCTTATCCTTGTCCTTTAATCGACCGAACGCTTCTGAATACTCTTCCTCCATCGGATCTAAATACAAATGAATCTCATAACCAGTGTTACGTTTCTTCACTGTATAATGACTGAACAAATGCATGTAGCTCACCGCCTTTTTTCCTTACTATCCCCAAAATTGGTTTTTTTAGAAGGGTTTTTTATAGGGAATTTTAAAAAGTAGATGACTGTCACCCGTCAACCTATTCACGAAACTTTTCTACTATTTAATTAAGTGTTATAATCTATTAACTTGATTATTTTTTGAGAGGATTTTGACCATGCAATCATTATTAACAAAGAAAGATGGTGTATTTCCATCCGTTTGTTCTCTTGACTGTCCTGACCAATGTGGTCTATTAGTTCATAAAAAGGACGGAAAAATTGTAAAAGTCGAGGGAGAGCCTAATCACCCTGTCACTCAAGGAAATATTTGCAACAAAGTAAGAAATATGACAGAACGTCTATATGATTCGAATAGATTATCGACCCCTTTAAAACGTGTTGGACCAAAAGGAGCAGGAGCGTTCGCCCCCATCTCATGGAACGAGGCAATCGAGACGATCGTATTGAAATGGAAACAACTAATCGACAAGCATGGACCTGAGTCGATTCTTCCTTATAGCTTTTATGGAAATATGGGAAATCTCACTGCTGAAGGAATGGATCGTCGTTTCTTCCACCGCCTAGGAGCGAGTCAATTAGACCGAGCCATTTGTTCCGTTGCTGGTTCGACAGGCTATAATTACACGATGGGTGCGAATGTTGGATGCGATCCTGAGGAAACAACAGAAACTAAGCTCTTTCTTATGTGGGGAATTAATGCGGTTAGCACAAATATGCACCAAATGACGATCGCTCAAAAAGCACGCAAGCAAAATGGCGCTAAAATCATTGTCATTGATGTCCATAAGAACCAAACAGGGCGGATGGCTGATTGGTTCGTTCCAATTCGTCCAGGTACAGATGGTGCCCTCGCTCTTGGAATGATGCACATTTTATTTACCGAGCAGATGGTCAACCGCGAATTCTTAGAGGACTATACCGTTGGTTATGCGGAATTAGAAGAGCATGTGAGACAATATGACCCAGAAACAGTGTCTACAATTACAGGTGTTCCGGTTAAAGATATCTACACATTAACGCGGATGTATGGCACAACTTCCCCTTCTTTAATCCGTATCGGAAATGGCTTGCAGCATCATGATAATGGTGGAATGATCGTTCGCACAATTGCTTGTTTACCAGCACTTACTGGGGCTTGGCTTGCTCGTGGTGGCGGTGCGCTTAAATCAAACAGTAGTTTCTTAGATTACAACACCACCTCTTTACAAAGACCTGATTTATTAGTAAACAAGCAAACAAGAAAGTTTAATATGAATCAATTAGGCAAGGTATTAGTAGAAACAGATCCACCTGTCTACTCTTTATTTGTGTATGGTTCGAACCCTGCAATTGTCGCCCCCGAGAGCAATAAAGTGCGCCAAGGCTTAGAACGAGATGATCTCTTTACCGTTGTCCATGATTTATTTCTAACAGAAACTGCTCAGTTTGCAGACATTGTTCTACCCGCAACATCTGCTTTTGAAAATTTGGACTTCTACACGTCATATTGGCATCATTACGTACACCTGCAACAGCCTGTGATCGAACCATACGGCCAAAGTAAGTCAAATACCGATCTATTCCGTCTACTAGCAGAAGCAATGGGCTTTGAAGATGATGCGTTAAAAAACTCAGATGATGAGCTGATTCGACAAGCTCTTGATCATTCAGCAAACCCATATTTTAAACATGTGAATTATGATTCTTTAGTCAAAGAACAGTACATGAAAGCAGACAGAACAAAGTTTTCTTTAAAAAAACTCAAAACGCCGAGTGGAAAAATAGAGCTCTATTCAAAACAAATGGTAAAGAAAGGATATCCAGCCTTGCCTACTTATACTCCATTAGTAGATGACGGGGACTTCCCTTTCTTATTTATTCCTGGGCCGAATCACAACTTTTTAAATTCGACGTTTTCAAATAATGAAAAACATCAAAAGTTGGAAAAATCGGCAAAGGTTCATTTGAATCAGGAAGATGCAACGAAACTAGGCATAGAGGACGGGGAACTCGTTCGAATTTGGAATGAACGTGGCGAGTGTGAAATTATCGCTTCCGTTGGAGAAAATGTCCTTTCAGGTGTCGTTGTCAGCCAAGGATTATGGGCAGATATGCCAGGTAAGAAGCAATTGGTTAATGCACTAGCCCCTGATCGTTTAGCAGACATGGGTGGCGGCGCGACGTTCTTTTCTGGTCGTGTGAATGTTGAGAAAATCTAATGAATGTGAACCTGCTCCCCTGTTAGGTGGAGCAGGTTTTTTTTTAAAACTGCCACTTAATATTCTAACAATTGACTAACTATTACATAGTGATAGCCTTAAGCGGTTAATTCAGTGTCTAGCAGTCGGAACTTCTTCCATTAATTAGGAACGATCTCCCAATCCTCAATATCCAAATTAAGAACTCCTACCATACCGCGTTCATCTTCATTCTATAATTATTTGCAAAAGCCCATTATCTCTAAACAAATTTACTAAGAACCCACTTGGATCGGCAATATCCTAGTGGGTTTTTAGTATTGTTTTTTCATTATACTTTCTTACTAAATTACTAATTAACCCCCTATTTCATCTACTACAAATGTCTCAATTATTCGTTTTTCTTTGAAGATCCCCTTAAAACAAGATTGGCATTCGAATAGATAAGTGGAATCTACTTCTTCCCTTTTTTATGTTTATGTAAATTAGGTAGTTTGGGTTTAAAGCCTAGCAAAGATATTGGTAAACAACCTTAATGATAACGAGATATTCATTTTCTCGTAATACATCTTTTTAATGTGGCGAATAATTACAGCTTATTGAAGCCTAACAAAAATCCAACACAGAAAGGAGAATAAATATTGAATTCTATTGTTACGTACACCCATAGACAACCACTTGTGCAGAAGACTAAGCAAATATACGCAAGTGCAGACCGACACCAGAGTCAGCAAAAATTTAACATCTATAATAGATCAATAAATGAAAACAGCCAGACTTCTCCCTTAACAAATATTGATTTATACGGGTATGGTTATGAAAAGATAGAACAATATAGTAGAATGTTGGATAGTGAACTACCCACCACTTAATTCTTGCAGAATTTGAAGTGGGGGCTTCTCGGATAATAGTTGCTTTTACTAGCCAACCAAATTCATCTAGCTAACCCCGCTGAACCAGCGGTTTATGAAATGATATATTTTTTAGCTTACTTTCGCTTCCGAGAATAGTCTTTTTCCCTCGCTTTTTATATTGGTCGCAGCGTTCGCGTCTCGGTCTGATTCATGACCACAAGAACATGAATATGTCCGTTCTGAGAGGCATAATTCTTCTTTTACTTTCCCGCATTTAGAACACATTTTAGAAGAAGGAAACCAGCTGCCAATTTTGATGAATAACTTACCACGGTCCTCGAATTTGTATTTTAAGAATGTGGTGAACATACCCCAACCGTTGTCAGAGACGCTTTTGCCAAAATTAAGAGCCTTAGACATCCCTTTCATATCTAAGTCTTCAATTGCAATCGCATCGTAATTATTTGCCAACGCATAGCTTTTCTTATGAAGAAAATCACGACGTTGATTTGCTGTTTTCTCTTGTAGCTTCGCTACTTTACGCTTTTGTTTATACCAACGGTTAGAACTCTTTTTTCGACGTGACAAAACACGCTGTTCTTTGGCTAATTTTTCGAGGGATTGACGATAAAAACGAGGATAATTGGCTCTCTCACCATCGCTTGTTACATACAAATCAGTCATCGAAAAGTCTAAACCAACAACGTTATTGGGTTCAATTTTTTTAGTTACCTCTTCAAATTCCGTCAAAACAGATGCATAGACTTTTCCAGAACCAGTCATGGAAATGGTTACTGACTTTATTTGATGCGACTCTGCAATATCTCTATGTTGTTTCATTTTCACCCATTTAAGTTTAGGTAACTTGATATGACCATCCAAAATTTCAATGTTTCCATTCACAACGTTCGTTGTATAAGATTGTCTATGTTTTTTGCTCTTGAATTTTGGGAAATTCGCGTTCTTTTTGAAGAAAGCTTTGTACGCTTTCTCTAAATTCATTTGAGCGTTCGCTAAAGAAAGGCTATCCACTTCCTTCAAAAACGGATAATCCTTTTTATACTTAGCTGGAGTTGGGTGTTTCTGTTTTAATAGCTGGACCTTATCCTCTTTGAATTTTTCGTATGTTTCGATTCTATCATTCAACATTTTATTGTATATAAATCGCACACACCCAACCGTTTTCTTCATCAAAAGGAGTTGCTCATCCGATGGGTATAAACGATATTTGAACGCCTTATTCTTTTTAGCCATACCAAGTCACCCCAAACGTAAGTTCTTATTTTACTTTACCAAAATATAGTTATTTTTTACCACCTATTTTTATGAATCTGAAGAAAATAAAAATAGCGCCATTCATCTCCCACCTAACATTCTATCGAATTTTTGAGGAAGGAGACTTTGGCTATATTTCGTTAAAATTTAGAAATACGTACTCCATTCTTAATTTAGATTACATCACGCCACTAGAAGTGAACCTCTGTGTGAATTAGCTAAAACGTTGCACTCTGCAAAGAGAATTTAATTTGTAGTCATGTATAATGATTTTTTTGATCAACTAAAGAAGCCTACAAAAGAGTAGGCTTCTAAAGCGGTAACTATAAACGAATTTACTTATTCCCGCGTTGATTGGGAGAGTTTGGAGTTTTGGGACCATTCCCATTTGAATTTTCTGGAGCATTTCCTTTCAATTCCTTCGGTAACTGGGAGGGATTCATTTGAAATTCTCTTGTTTTTTCTGGTTGCTTCCCTCTATTTTCCTTTTCAGTCTGAGGCTTGTTTCCTTTGTTCTTAGTTTTTTCCGGTTGATTGCTACGGTCGTCTTTTGATTGCTGCGGCCCATTCTCTTTAGACGAGTTACCGTTATTTTCTTGATTAGGACGATCAAATTTACTGTTATTCCGTGGCGTTCTGCTCTTTTCTTGTTTAGGCTTTTTGTCTGCTTCTTTTTCTATTTTTCTCTTCTGATTTTCCATTTTCTTAAGCTCAGCTAAACTTTTCCCTTTTATTTCTTCCTGATCATCAACTACTCCACTAGCTTCAAGTACCTTATACTCTTTATAGTAGTTAATTGATAGGTTTGATTGTTTGGCTTCTTCGTAAAGTTCATGATTATCACTAGTGAGTTCAACCTTAGCCATAGAATCGTTTTTCTCAAGCGACGTCTCAATCACTTCTTTTACACGTGGAGTCACTTCTTCAAATTCCACTTGAAGTGAAACAACAGATGTAGCAATAAGCGCATTTTCAATCGCAAAGAACCCTTGTTTAACCGTTTCAGCAACAATCTGTTCAATTACACTATATAATTCATCTTCTAATTGAAGAGAAGAGAGAAGTTTCCGACCGTCTGCATTTAATCCTTCGACTTGAATAACGTCAAGATTCTCATCTGCCACTAATTCGATGCTCGGGTTAACATCAATCGTAACAATCACAGCCTCTTTTGCACTCCCTCCAAAAGGGAAAATGAATGAAGTAAGTATGATTAAAAATAATGCAGAAGCTACTGAAGCGTATTTATAAAACGAATAATAACCTTTTTTCTTCTCTGTATGAGTATACAGTTGGCCTACTAGTGGGATCTCTGAAGGCGAAGTTGGACGTGGGACATTTTTAAACGTCCCTTGCTCTGTTAACATGACGATATTTGTTTCAGTTACTTTCACAACGGTTCCATTTATCACATTCATCCCATTTCAACTCTCCCTCTTAATAAACTGTGATAGCTTTTCCCACTGTGGATGCAAAGTGAGAAGAATTAACGTAATTAAGTATTTTCGATGACGCTCTAATGTCTTTTTTTTATATCCTAATTTTTTTGAAATCAATTTGATTGGAAGCTTTTTTTTTCGTTGTAGCAATTCCACACATTCTGCGTCCTTGGAAAAAGTCGCTGCCATTTCAAACAAAGCAAGTCTTGTATCCTCATGCTTTGGTGAATAGTCTTCTAGCTCCTCAAACTTTATTTTGTACTGTCTTAATGTTTGGTCAAGTTCGAGTATTTCTTCAACAAGTTCTGCTGATTGAACCTGTTGTTCATACTCCTTCAGTGACTTCTCATTTTCCTGTTTATTGGACAAGCTTTCTTCTTCATCCAAACTTCTATCTAATGAAAGATGATTTTCTCGCTTTTCTTTACGATAAAAATCGACCAAGTCTCTATTTATTAATAAGTAAGCATAACTTAAGAAACGACGTCCACCAGCTTCATCAAACGTGTCAATTGCTCGATTAAATGCAAGGAGAGCAATACTAGCTTCTTCGTCACTCCATGAAATAAACTTTTTTGTGACGTGTCCAGCTACGTTAATCATATATGGTTTGTAATGAAGAATGAGTCTCTCTCGAGCTAGTTCATCCCCCATCATTGCTTGTTTAAGATATTGTTGCATTGCCAACACCTACTTTAGTGAAGCTTTTTTCATCTCTTAAAGATAGCACGATAAAGAACCCTAGAAAATAGGTAACAACTGGATGCTGTTACCCATCGTCTATTTCTCTTTATGATCTACCAGGATTAGTTGGCTTTCCTCCGTTGCCTTTGTCACTATTTCCTTTGCCGTTTTGCTTTGCTTTTTCCTTTGCTTCCGCTGCACGATTTTGTCCTTTCTCAGCTTTTTTGTGTACTTTTTGAGCTTGAGCATTTTTCTTGTCGATTGGTTTAGATGCTTCTTCCTCAAGATCAATGACTTCTTTATCATCATCTTGCTCATTTATAGATGCTTTCGTTTCCGCTTTCAGTGCTTTACGTTCTTCTTTTCTTTCTTGGACAGCTTGACGCTTTTCCAGCGCTTTTGCTTGGTTTGCAAGTGCCTTTTCAATCCCAGCCTTTGCAGAATCAGGTAAATCCTCACGCTCTAGCAACAATTGTAGGTTCACTCCACGCATGGACGTCTTTTCAGTAAATACTTCCTTTAATTCTGCTATTTCTTCATCATCGACTTCTTGAGCAACTTTATCGCTAGAAAGAAGATCTTGGACCTCTTCTATTTCGATATTATATTTTTCTAACAAATGGGCAGCTTCTTCAAATTTTTCTTTTTGAAGTAGAACTTCAAGCTTTTCATTTGATTGAGAAACGAACTCAACTAGTAATAGCAACTTTTCTTTTTCATCATCTGTTAATTCAACAGCAACTGCTTGAAAAAGATCAACATAATTAATTAGTTCGAGATCAACAGACGCCTCCACTTCTTCTTGATATCCTGCCATATCCCCAGTGTAGACAACCTCTTCCTCTACAACTTCTATTTGATTTTGCTCAGGGTCTGCGGCCTGAACTGTTGAAGTAATTAATAACAATCCTAAGGCAACGCTTATCATCATCTTTTTCTTCATCATCATCTTCCTCTCTTAATATGTCAATTCAATCTGATTTTTAAATTCTTCCATTATCTCTTGGTTCGCTTCGTATCCCTCTACTGGAGTGAAGAAAGTTAGCACTAGCGTCTCATCAATTTTAGATTCTAAATAGATATCAGAACGGATGCTCTCTTTTTCATTCAATTGAAACGATATGCTGTCCGCCGTTTCCTCGATTAACTGGACGTAATCCCGATCTAGATTTAACTCTTTCTTAATCTGATCTAGCGACTTTACACTCGGGACTATGGATACGATCACTCGAACATTATCCTGTTTAAATATTGCATTAAATGGTTTACTTGAAACTTCTGAGTCTAATATCCAATTGCTTGATTCATAGATTTTCAATCCTGCATCTACATTTTCGTAGAACACCACTTTTTCTACCTTTGCTTGTGATGATTCACAACCAGAAACGACGAAAAGGGCAAGTGCTATGCATAGCACTAATAAACGCGTTGGAAACAATATGGCACCTCACTTCTATGTACATAGATCTTTCTTAAAAGCTACTTTCTGTAATCTATACGAATGGACAGACTTTTTTAGGGGGGGTTTAAAAAAATAATTATAAGAAGTTTACTAACTGGGCTAAAGCCCTTCTCGCGATTGAAGAGGGAGTTTTCTGTCGGTAATGATAAATTCATTTTTATAGCGATTCAATTTTTTCCATCGTTGACCTTCACCGGTGTTCCTACTTCAATTTTCATATCGCTCCTCCTTTCTGTTACTTATATACTACTGGTTCTTACTCTACAAAAATATTGACCATTTTTATTATTTATTGTTCATTTTACACATTGTCAAATTCTGTCTTCCTTTCCACATAAAAAAGGTCGAATATCTCCTTTCCACAAAAGATTTCGACCTTTTTACAAGCATCACACATTATGCCCAGTACATTTCACCAGCATCATCTGTTATTAAAATATTTTCTAGGAAACTAACAGCTTTTTCAAAACCTTCTTCAATTGACATCAAGCCATCTTCATGTTCAATGCTAATCGCACCATGATACCCTACCATTCTTAAAGCACTTATAATCCCTTTCCATGTATCTTCCCCATGTCCATAACCTACTGTTCTAAATACCCAAGAACGGTTTGCAATATCTCGGTAGGTCTTCGTATCTAGCACACCATTAATCTCTGTATTACGTTTGTTAATGACTGTATCCTTTGCATGGAAATGATAAATAATCTGGTCTAGCTTAACAATGCCCTCAACCGGGTCCATTTGTTGCCAGAACAAATGACTCGGATCAAAGTTGGCTCCAATATTATCTCCTGCTACTTTACGTAATTCGAGCAACGTTTCTGTATTGTAAACAACAAAACCTGGATGTGGCTCAACGGCCACTTTAATGCCATGCTCTCGTGTAAACTTTCCCATTTCAATCCAATAAGGGATCACTTTTTCTTCCCATTGCCATTGGACGATCTCTGAAAAATCAGTTGGCCATGGACATGTGATCCAGACAGGTCTCTGAGAGGTTTCCGATTCACCAGGGCACCCAGAGAAATTGACGACCGTGTCTACTCCTAATTCCTTTGCTAATAACACCGTGTTTTTAAAATCCTCGTGGTGCTCGGTGGCGATTTCTTCATTTGGATGTAGCGGATTCCCATGACAACTCAGGGCACTAATTTCAATATCATACTTTTTTAATAGATTTTTCACTTCATCTATTTTTTCTTGATTTCCAAGAATTTCAGCAGGCTTTAGATGATGATTGCCTACATATCCTCCTGTTGCAATCTCTACGGTTTTGATTCCTCGTTTTGATACAATTACAAGAGCTTCTTCTAATGTATAACTTCTAAATAATGTTAAGAACACACCTAGTTTCATGTCATCTATCCTCTCTATATACTAGTTTACTCATCATCAACTATTGTTGATTTTTAATTTCACTGATTTTTACCGACACACCAGTTTGCGCCGATTCAATCGTAGAGCATGTTAGTTGAAAGCTTTTAATATTATCTTCAATCGATGTAGCAGGAGTCGTATTCGTAAAAATCGACTGAACCATGTTATCCAAAGAAGACGTTCGGTCATCGAATGGGACATCTACTAGCTTGATAGACTCACATGTCACCTCATCATTATCATTAACTAAGGAAACCGATACTTCGTCATCAAGGACTTCAATCGCCCCTTTTTCTCCTACTATTCGAATGTCACCGTTCCAAGTTGTCTCTTTACCTCTTGAAACCCAGCTTCCGAAATAACTAACCTGAATATCGTTCTCAAAATCTATTGATAAGGTTGCCGATGGATTTCCACTAAACCAGCTCCATTTCGGCCGAAAACTTTTCGCATATACTCCTAACGGCTCTGCTCCAAGTAAAAATCTCATAATATCAAAATGGTGGATACTCATATCTTCTAATAAGATTTCAGAGTAATTGTCACGCCAGCCTCCAAATTTCATTGCTTTTCTAAATTCATATTCCATATAACCAACTTGACCAATCACTTGTTCTGAAAGAAGTTTTTTTGCTGTAAGAATTGGTGCTCTCCAACGATAATTTTGACTTACCGCTATTTTTTTATCGATATTCTTACTCACTTCAATTAACTCTTGAGCCTCTTTTAACGTATGAGTGATTGGTTTCTCCATTAAGACATGAAAACCTGCTTGTAATGCTTTTATGGCAAGGTTTTTGTGTGTTTTCGGGGGAGTCACAATTAACACTAAATCAGCATCCACTTCTTTAAATGCAAGATCTGGATCTTGGTATAATTTTGTAGGCGCTAAATCTGTAATCTGCTGAGCTGCATCTAAGTTTTCTTGCATAATATCGACAATCCCTACTAATTTGGTCTGCGGGTAGTCCATGATTACTTTTAACCATGATTGACCAAATCCTCCAGTTCCTACTTGAATGACCTTTAATTCTTCCATTGATCTATTCCTTTCTACCGTGGAGTTTTTATTGAATCCTTACTACTACTAACTTTTTGAAGAATCCGATTCCGTAATTCTTCCCATTCACCCAAATACTATTTTTGATGTACGTACGTCATTTCCGACAGTACAAACTCATATACTAGGTCTGTGCCTCAATCCATTTCATTATTTATATGTACTTTACACTTTGTAACCGCATACATCAACTCTCGAGTGAAATAAGCAATACTTATTAAGATATGACTATCGTACATCATCACTTTGTATTTTTCAACTATTTTTTATTTTTTTAATATTTCATTAATGGAATTTCGAGCAAAGTTCTATACTAAGTCTTCAATATAAAACTTTGCATTCTCTTTTGATATGATTCCAAGTTTAGTGATAACGTCTTGATTTCCTATCTCTTCTTGCTTCGATAATTGATTGAATAACTTTTTTACAGTTAGGTACCCTTGAGAAACGGGATCTTGCGTGATCGTTAAGGAAATAATGTTTTTTTGAAGGTACTGATAAATGTCTTGGTTTAAATCATGACCAATCAATATCATGTTGCCTAAGTTTAATTGTTCCATATACTTTGCTACATTCGCTAATTCTGCATTCGCTACATAAATCCCTTGAACAGATGTAAGAGTTTCTTTGATACGCTCCAAAGATTGAAAACTATTCTTATCTCGATCCATTCTTACTGGTCCTACTAATTGTATGTTTGGATACTCTTTTACAACTTCGCGAAAACCAGCTACTTTCTCTAGAATTTGATAAGATGTTTCACCATCTTTAATAATAGCGACTTTACCAGACATCCCTACTAATTTACTTATTAATTCAGCAGCTAGTCTGCCAGAAGCCCGGTAGTCAGAACCAATATAAGCTAATCTTTGACTAGCTGGAGAATCATTATTAAATGTACAAACTTGAATGCCGCTATCCATCGCTTCATCAATTAGATCGATAAACACATCTTCTCCAGCAGTTAAAGCAATTCCATCGTATTTCTGTGATTGAATAATTTCTCTCACCATTTCAGCACTCTTTAAAAGGTCACGATCTGAGTAATGATATGTTTCAATATTTAAGCCATAATCCGATAACTCATGATAAGCACTTCTTATCCCTGCTTCTATTTGCCCCCAAAAATAGCGTGGGTATTCTGGGTAAATAACAGCAATATTGAATTGTTGTTTTCTTGAAAGAAAACTTGCAAGTTTATTTGGCGTGTAATTAAGTTCTTTTGCTTTATCCATAATGAGATTGTACGTTTCTTTCTTTACATTTCCTCTATTATTTAAAGCTCTATCTACAGTTGTAAGGGATAAATTTAACTCTTCAGCTATTGCTTTTGCTGTTGCTTTTTTTTCATTTTTAATATTCATTTTTTTCATCCTTAAATACGACTTATCACTATGACTATCGTACATCATTTACTGTAGGATCACAATAACTAAAAAATCTCATTTAGGTATTTAATTGTGGTTATAATACCTTTTTATTTTCATGAAATTTCAGTATAAAACAGGAATAGTGAGAAATAACTAACTTTATATCATGAATTTTCCAGTTTTGATACTCTAATTTCACTTTAGGAACTGTTCGATTCAATTAATTGGAGGTAATAGTAATGGATAAAGAACAACAAAAGCAGAACTTAGAAAACAAAAAGGACCAGCAGTTAGAAAATTTCCGTATCGATCACAAAAATACGAAGCTTACAACAAACCAAGGTGTTCGTGTTACCGACACGGATGATTCGCTTAAAGCTGGTGATCGAGGACCTACTTTAATGGAAGATTTTCATTTCCGGGAGAAAATGACTCATTTTGACCATGAACGAATTCCAGAACGTGTTGTTCATGCCCGGGGATTTGGTGCGCATGGTTACTTTCAAGTGTATGAACCGATGGCAGAATATTCTAAAGCGGCATTTTTACAAGACCCATCAGTAAAGACACCGGTATTTGTACGCTTTTCTACTGTTGTAGGATCGCGTGGCTCCGCAGATACCGTTCGAGATGTAAGAGGGTTTGCAACTAAGTTTTACACTGAAGATGGCAATTACGATCTCGTTGCAAATAATATCCCTATTTTTTTCATACAGGATGCAATTAAGTTTCCTGATGTTGTTCATGCCCTAAAGCCAGAGCCTCATAATGAAATACCTCAGGCTTCTGCAGCACATGATACATTTTGGGACTTTGTCGTTAATAACACCGAGACTGCACATATGATTATGTGGTTACTTTCTGACAGAGCGATACCTCGAAGTTTTCGAATGATGGAAGGATTCGGTGTGAATACTTTTCGATTTGTTAATGAACAGGGGAAGGCTAGATTCGTTAAGTTTCATTGGAAGCCTTTGCTTGGTGTCCATTCCCTTGTTTGGGACGAAGCGCAAAAACTCGCTGGTAAAGATCCCGACTTCCACCGTCGCGACTTATGGGATGCAATTAACATGGGGGAATATCCAGAATACGAACTCGGAGTACAGATGATCGAAGAAGAAGATGAATTTAAATTTGATTTTGACATTCTTGATCCAACGAAGTTTTGGCCTGAGGAAATCGTTCCTGTTATAAAAATTGGAAAAATGACGTTAAATCGTAATCAGGATAATTTTTTCGCTGAAACGGAGCAAGCAGCTTTTCATGCAGGTCATGTAGTACCAGGAATTGATTTTAGTAACGACCCACTGCTACAGGGAAGACTTTTTTCTTATACTGATACTCAGCTTCTTCGCTTAAATGGTCCGAATTTTCATGAGATTCCTATTAATCGTCCAATTGCACCAGTAAATAATAATCAACGTGATGGATTCCATCGTATGTCCATTGATAAAGGAGCCGTTAGTTATTCTCCAAACTCTTTAAGAAACAACTCACCACAACCTGCCTCAGACATTGAGCATGGATACACTCACTATGCTGAGAAGGTCGAAGGTCAAAAAATTCGAAAACGTAATGTTAGCTTCGATGACCATTACCGCCAAGCCACGCTCTTTTGGAACAGTATGTCGAGTGCCGAGAAACAACACATTATTAAAGCATTCCATTTTGAAGTAGGAAGTGTGAAAGATAAACAACTCAAGCAACGTGTAGTTGAAATGTTCAATAACGTTGACGGACAGCTAGCAGCCGAGATTGCTAAAGGTATTGGAGTAAATCCACCTCAGATACCTGGTGGGACTGGGGTTACAGCTTCGTCTCCAGCTATTAGTCAAGAAAATACGATCAAAAGTGCCCGAACGAGAAAGGTAGCTATTCTTATCGAGAATGGGTTTACTTTTAATGATGTAACACAAGTAATGACAGCCCTGTCTGGTGCAGGAATTCACGCAGATATCATCAGTATGAATTTAGGTATGATCACAAGCGCTGAAGGCCAGCAGTTGGAAGCAAACAAGAGTTATGCAAATAGTGGATCAATCATGTATGACGCTCTCTATATTGCTGGAGGAAAGCAGTCTGTAGACAGTTTACTGATGCACAAAGATGCGAAAGACTTCATAAACGATTCCTTCGTCCATGCCAAACCAATCGGGGCAACGAATGAGGCTGTAGACTTACTCATGTCTTCAGATGTACAACGAATTGCATTAGCTGGAGTTGATACACAAGGACAGGTATTTTATGACTTAGGAATTGTGACAGTCCGAAACACTTCAGATTTAACTGCTTTCACTCAAGAATTTATTAACGCTCTCGCCGAGCATCGTCATTGGATGCGACAGAATCAAGATGGAAAAATGAGCGGTTAAACTTAAGTGAGGAACATCTTACCCAGTTGGGGTCATTATTTTTTAATTCTTTAAAATTTAAGTATGACTTTTAAATCAATTGGAACTATATGAAAGGCAACAAAAATTCATAAACACTTTTAGGGGGATTTCACATGCAACAAAACCAACAAAATCAACAATCTGTTCAACAAGCTCAGCAAGCGGTACAGCAAACACAACAAACTGTTCAACAAGCTCAGCAAGCAATCCAACAAGCGCAACAAGCAGTACAGCAAGCAAGTCAATCAGTTAACCCACAAGCAATTCAACAAGCTCAACAGCAACTACAGCAAGCGACTCAACAATTACAACAAGCTCAAAATAGTTCTCAACCTGCTCAACAACAGCAATTCCAACAAGTTCAACAAGAATTACAACAAGCTACCCAACAATTACAACAAGTTCAACAACAGCAAAACCAACAACAATAAAAGAGTTCAACACAAACTGTCTTACTTGTAAGATGCAAAAACGCAAAACACTTGCTCACAAGACGGATCAAGCAGTGTGTTCTATCAGTAAAAAGCTTAGAGATTCTCTAAGCTTTTTGCGTTTAATACAGTTTGAGCTTGAAGCGCTTTTTCTAAAGTGACTATTTCAAAATCATTCCTACGACCAACAATCGCAAGCGAGAAGTTAATTAATTTTTGCGAGATTTGACCAGAGTTCATAAGATTTGCAGCAAGGATGAACAATGTAACTGTTAACAAAAAGGGAGGAACACCATCATGTCCGTGCCCCTCCACTCATTATTTTTATAAGTACTTCATTTAGATCATTAATTTTTCTCAACAAGTCCTCAATCCCCAGATCTTGTGCTGCTTTTCATTTAATGGCGTTGCAATGTCGATAAATGGAGCACGGTCAATTTCATTAATTTCTGCCCCATCTTCAATGGCTTGTTGTTTACCTTCTTCTTCTTGCTCATATAAAGATTGACGTTCTGCAACGACTGATGCTTCAGCAGCTGCTAGAAGAACTTCTTTTTGCTCGTCTGGAATCAAACTTCTTGCCGTTTACGAGTAGTAGTCTTGTTGTATAATCGTAAGCAGTTATTTAGTTCATTTCCAGGATATTATTACACTTTTCCATTGATTCAGATTTTGTAATCCTTAGCACTCCTAGATTTGAACTTCAGAAAAAAAGGTTAGTATAACGCAAGAGCTCTAGTTCTTTCATAAAATACATCATTTATTCATATTAAATAATATCTATACGAATTTACAATAAAAGGGGAGTGAAATCATGAAGATCTATATTGCGGATGATGGAGATACGCTCAGAACCATTGCGAAAAAAGTAGGTGTCGACATCATTAAGGTCATTTCTCATAATCCAGATATTCCAAGTCCTGATAAGAATATAGTCGGCAGAGCCATCAAACTTCCTTCATCTACAAGGCCGTATACAGAACAAGTCAATTTACCACCATGTCCTCCTCCCCAATCACCTAACTACCTTTATCACTGGATTCCGCTTTCATCATTAGAAGAGATGGAGCAAGTAGATTATGATGTTCTTATTGTTGGAACTGGAGCTGGAGGTGGCTCTGTCCTCCGTAGGTTATGTGAAAAATGGAGAAATAGCAATAAAAGAATCGGTATCATTGAAAAAGGCGATCTTTTACTGCAGACACATGCACGGAACTTAGCCACTATGGATAGTGAACGCCTCAGCAATTATTTTGAAACAGTTTCCCAACCAATAGGAAAATCTCTACCTATGCTCCCTGGTGCAAGGGTACTTAATGCTTTAGGGGGAAAAACATTAGTTTGGGGATTAGTGTCTCCAAGAATGCCTTTGCAAGAAATGTTAGAAATTCCAATCCAAGAAAAGGAGATGGAATTCTACTATAGGACTGCCGAGCAATCCATGAATGTTACGGATGAATACTTTAAGCAGTCTTCTATTCAATCGATCCTTCTTCAACGCCTTACCAATAGCAGCTATTATGATGTGATAAACTTCCCCGTCGCTGTTGACCTGCAACCTACAAAATATGGGGTAATCAATTCAAATGTCAATTGGAGTTCAATTTCTTTTCTGGCCTATGCCCTTAATCGTAAAACCTATGATTTAGCTGCGAACGCTAATGCTGTTCAAGTCCTTGTAGAAAATGGTAAGGCTTCTGGTGTAAAAGTCATGTCACCAGATAAGAAACAATATTTTATTAAAGCCAAACACGTTGTTTTGTCAGCAGGTACTTTTGAAACCACCAAAATTTTGTTAAATTCAGGAATTCAAGGAAGAGCAATCGGTCATTATCTGGTCGACTCTTCTAATGTAGGAGCTGCCGGAAAAATAAATCGCAGAGAATATCCAGAAACTTTAGGACCTTTAGGTATTATCGTTCCCCAAACGAAACAACGTCCTTACCAAATTCAAATTGGAGGGCCATTCGGAATTCATGGAGATTACTTTTGGAGGCAGCCTTATGAAGAAGAACCATCCTTAGAGGACGAATTGATGATAGGTTTAAGTGGATATGGAAAAGTTGAATCACGTTTTGAAAATAGAATCTATCTAGATCCTAACAGGAAAGATAAATATGGGTTTCCGGAAATTCAGGTTCATTTCTCCTATAGTGAAAAAGATAAAGAGGTCATTAATCAAATGGGGGCAGCGATAGAGCAGGTTTCTGAAATAATGAAGTCGCCTATCGAGCGGATAAATGGAAAGCCGGATATTTGCATGAACCCGCCTGGATCAACTTTCCATTCAGGTGGAACCTGTCGCATGGGTGATAACCCCTTGACTTCTGCAACCAATCGATATGGTCAAATCCATAACGTTCCTGGACTCTTTGTAGCAGACAACAGCCTCTTACCTTCTAGCGGAGTAAACCCTACACTTACCACTGTCGCCTTGTCAATTCGTACAGCAGATTATATCGATAATGAATCTAAATAAATAATAATTTTTAAGAGTTCCAATGCAAAAGCCATAAAATTTTTTGTCATTATTAGAAATTTTATGGCTTTCATTATATCTAAAAAGCTTCAAGGCCATGATAATTTTTCTATTCATGATTCTTGCCGCCAATTATTTTTGCCAGATGGAGTCCAACTCGTTGACTGTTAAAGAAAGTAACTGTACATCTCCATTTTCAACATATAATTCTACACCTTTACTTGAAGGCTCTGGGAAAATTCGATCTGTAATTACTCTCTCACCCGTATTTCCGAACACTTCAACAGATGAATGATCCACAAAAATGTGTAATTTTATTCGATTATCTACAGGATGAAGCGGCGCTGTGTGCTTGCCGGCAAATTGTTCATGAAATTGATCTTCTCCAGAATTCGTTCTGTCCACAAACAGCTGGTTGCGATCTGTATTATACCCGATAATCGTTTCTTCACTTTTCCCTTTTCTTACTTTAAATCCAAACTCGGTTGCAGATCCTATTTCAAATTCAGCTCTAATTTCAATGGTGTTACTGTTCATATCAGAAAGAATATTTTGTCCAGGTATTATCCTTTGATCTTTCCATTCATTTGGTCTTTGCCTAATTGCCTGCAATTCAATAACCGGATCTTGAATCAGCTTAATTCCTTCTCCTGGTATTGTTTTTAATGTTAATTCTCTAGGAAGAGACATGGCACCTCTCCATGGATGAGTTGGAATGAATTCAGCATATTCCCAATTGTTCATCCAGCCAATCCAAATTTTCCGATTATTTGTATTAAACCATGTTTGGGTTGCGTAAAAGTCTTTTCCATAATCTACCCAACGAATTTCATCAGGAGGATTGTCATTGATAAATGTTTTACCGTCAAATTCTCCAATAAAATATTGTCCCCCAGAGCCTCCTGCAACAGCTCCAGGATTAAGATCAACCTGCAAAACCCATTTTGTATTGTTCGGATCTCCATTCACTGGAAGTTCAAATAGTTCTGGACACTCCCAAACCCCTCCATGGGCACCTTCATCAAACTTACTCATATATTCCCAGTCGATTAAGTTTTTCGAAGAATAGAGCCTTACATGGTCGCCTGCTGCCAGAAGCATAACCCACTTTTTCTCCTTCTCATACCAAATAACCTTCGGATCTCTAAAATCTTCTATCCCCGGATTTGGAATAACCGGATTTCCCTCATATTTTGTCCATGTCACTCCATCATCTGTACTATAGGCTAAACTTTGTTGCTGTGTTTCTCCAGCGCTCGTATATATGGCAACCAGACCACCCGGCTTTTCTTTAAATAATCCGCTTGTATTATGCTTGTCTACTACAGCACTTCCAGAAAAGATCATTCCAAGCTTATCAGGTCTTAAGGCAACAGGGAGATGTTCCCAGTGGACAAGATCCTTGCTAATGGCATGCCCCCAACTCATGTTTCCCCATTTATTACCATAAGGGTTATATTGATAAAACATATGATATTTTCCATTATAAAAAACCAAACCATTAGGGTCATTCATCCAATTTCTTTCTGGAGAAAAATGAAATTGAGGACGATATTTTTCTAAATAAAGACCAACGGAATCATTTTCCGGACTTGCACTAACTATAAGCGCATTCATACTGATAGCAGTAATAAAAATTGCCAAAATAATCATAAAGATGAAAGTATTACCAATTTTTAAGGACTTCATTTGTAAGCTCCTTTTAATATGCTAATTCAAAACAATAAAAAAACTGTTCCCCCCTCAAACAAAGTGTCAAGATAGATAAGCGTCCAAACAGATAGCAGTTTAGAGATATTTATGTAATTTCAACATTAGTTTGTACTTATAAACAAATAATATTTAAAGAAAGAGTTAAATTTGGACCACTTCATTTCAATAACCTTTTCTGGAACTCTAACCTCTGCTTCGCATTTCCTTTAATAATTATATCGACTCCACTATCAATATGTTTTTCAACATTCTCTCCATTTATCACTTTCTTTACGGTTTCAACGCTTAAATATCCCATATCATAAGGATTCTGTGCTACGGTTCCAGGTAACTCTCCCTCTTCTATCAATTTAATCATATCGTTCATTCCATCTGCTCCAATGATTGGCAATTTAAACCCATACTTTTCAATTACCTCAAAAGCGGCTAATGCCAGTTCGTCATTGGTAGCTATTAACCCTTTAACTTTAGGATGATTTTCTAAAATTCTTTCAATCTCTTTTTTAACTATCATAGTTTCGGAGTATATATTTACTTTTTCTGCAACAATTTTGATTCCTACAGCCTCTAGACTTAGTTTAGCTCCCTTAATCTGTTCTGATGCATCCGGACTATATAAATCTACTCCTATTATGGCTACTTCACTTCCAGGCTGCAGTTGCGAACCGAGTAGCGTTCCTGCTATTCTACCTAAAGCAACATTATCAGTACCGATATAAGTTGTTTTATTCTCCCATTGATGGTCTGTATCTAATAAAACAACGGGAATATCTTTTTCGATAAACCTTTCTAAAATAGGGATACTATAATCTGGATACATTGGGGATATAATTAATATATCGGGTTTTTCTATAAGAATACTTTCTAACAATTCGACCTGCTCTAAAAATGATAGGTTATTGGGGGCAATAATTTTACCCTCTATACCAAAATCCTGGAATCCATCTCTTAACCCAGCTTCAACAATTCTCCAATACTCTGAATTTAAATCTTTTAAAACAACTGTTATTTTAGGTTTTTCCTCTACCAATGGTTTATATATAAATATTATGAAAATAAAAGACAGTGAAAAGATAACAAGAAGAAGAACAACTAATCTTTTTAACATTTGATACCCCTTCGTTTCATATTTCTAGACTATGCTGTTTCAATATATAATTACTTGATACCTTTCATATGCTTAAATACAGCTATCAAAATCAGCCCTACCATTACCGCAAAAGCTAAGATTATTATGAAATTCCTTCTTGCCAATTGCAGGCACCTTTTGGTTAGGCTCTATTCTTGCTTTCACTATAACAAAAGTACTAGAGGTACAATTTCAATATTTTCAGATGCGAACATTGAAAATTTTCGGGAATCGAAATCGATTACAAATAAGACCCAGTAATCGAGTAGGAGAGGGAATTAACCCCAGACCTCTGACACCACCGTACGTACGGAGCCGTATACGGCTACTTTCTTTGGCTAAAATAGTGGCAATTTATTTACCGTCATTCCATCTATCCCAGGTTTTCCTTTGTTCTTCTTGACTCTTTTATATGCCCTATTGAGATGACATTCGCTAACAGTTCCCACCGCCAAGCTTGTAATGGACTTTCACCACCTAGCTGTTAGACATGCCGGGCACACAACAGTAAAAAGCTTAGAGATTCTCTAAGTTTTTTTGCGTTTAATACTGTTTGAGCTTGCTATAGTAGTTGAAGTAGATAGAGTATGGCAAGGAGTAGAGGATTCACAAATTATCTTATATACTGCTACAAATTCTGCAAGTTGCGGCTTTGAATTTCAAGTTGGCAGCGAATATTTAATTTATGCCTTGGAAAATGAAGATGGATATGACGTATCTCTTTGCTCTCGGACAGCACTAGTAGTAGATGCAAAAGAAGATTTAGACGTACTCGGTGACGGTTTAGCACCGTCAGTAGAGGTAGAATTTGAAGGTGAAACAAAAAAGCATGGCAACAATCGTTATCTAATTTGGCTAATTTCAGGTATCCTTGTGATTGGTAGTATCTTTATAGCAAAAACGAAAAAGCGTTGATTAGCATAAACAAAGATTCTAAACTAACAGATAAAAAAATTTTCAAACTAAATTAATTCACTACTGACCTAAGTGGACCATGTTCTTGCTTATTCTAACAACAAAAAAACGCATGAATTCAGAAGAACTCCGCGTCTTTCTTAGGTTTATTATTTTTAAAATCGATACCTACTGTTATTTTTGCTTATGACCGCTACTAAAAGGTTAATTTTCAAAGGGCAATGAGCGTAGCCGTTGCCATTGGTGTGAGAAGTGTCTCACACCTTAAAGCCGGCTATGAGTGGGTTTCTCAATCGCGGGCGCGCAACGTGCGAGCCATTGCCGCTTCCTCGATGGACTTTTTCAGTGGCCTCGATTTTCACCTTATTTCAGTAACCTCACTTAGACATAGTTTTTATTTTTCTACTCATTCGTCATTTGCCATCAACTATTTCTTTTAAAAGTTCATAAGACCTTTTTTGTTTGTCAGGGTCATAAATATAGGATACGGCCATGATTTCGTCAACGTTATAGTTTTCTTGAAAGCGCGTCAACTGTTCTCGTATCGAATCTTTTCCTCCTAATAAAGTCACACTAGACATCGATGTCGCTATTTCTTTCTCATGCTGACTCCAAATGAGATCCATATTTTCAACCGGAGGACGTAATGGCGTTCTGGAGTTACGTACAACATTCAAGAAAAATTGCTGCATCGTTGTTGATTCAAATTTTGCCTCCTCGTCACTTTCAGCTGCAATGACATTCAGACAGACAGTCATAAATGGAGCATCTAAGTATTCAGATGGCTGGAACTTACTACGATAAATAGTCATTGCTTCCTCCATATATCTTGGGGCAAAATGAGAAGCAAATACATATGGCAAGCCTAACTTTGCTGCTAAAACAGCTGAATCTGTCGATGAACCGAGGATATAAATCGGAATATTCGTGCCCACACCTGGATAAGCCTTTGTATAACCTTGAAGCTCTTCGGGTCCAAAATACGTCAACAATGCATTCACATCATCTGGAAATGTATAGACCGAATCATTTTGCGATCGTCTTAGTGCACTTGCAGTCTTCATATCAGTTCCAGGTGCCCGGCCTAACCCTAAGTCCAACCGGTTTGGATAGATCGTTGCCATCGTTCCAAATTGTTCGGCTACGACTAAAGGAGAATGGTTAGGTAACATAATTCCGCCAGCTCCAACACGTATATGCTCTGTATGTTCCAATGTATGTTTGATTAAAATGGGAGTAGCTGAACTCACTAGAGTTGGCGTATTATGGTGCTCAGCTATCCAATATCGTACATAGCCCATTTTCTCAGTCGCTTGCGCCAAATCGACCATTGCATCGATGGCTTCTTTCGCCCCCTGCCCTTCACGAATCGGGGCCAGATTTAAGACCGAAACAGGTATTTGTATATTCGACATTTAAATTTGTCCTTTCTTGTTGAAGATTCATTTCTATAGTAACAATTAAAACATTAGAAACAAACTTAAATGCTTGTGAGTAACATGATGGTATTTGTGGTTAATAGTAGATTTATTCCTGACCGTAACCTATTATTACATGCTATTTTGTTTAGAGTCAGTCACCAGTTGTGTGTTCTGAATCGCATTGTTTTAAAAAGATGTATTCAATCTTGTCAAAACTTTTGTAGGCTTCTAGTCCGGAATTTCTACTTCACAAATAAAAACTGGCGCTAATCCATTGTTAGGTTAGCGCCCTTTCCATTAAAAAACGGTTTTGATATTAAATTTCAATAATAATAGGAAGGATCATTGGCTTTTTCTTGGTATGTGAAAATAAATATTGTCCTACTGATTTTTTTAGCGTTTGTTTCAAGACATTCCATTGATATTTATTCGCTTCTAGTAGCTCGTTCACGTTTTTGGTAATCAGGCGATTCACATCTCTTTGGAGCTCCTCTGACTCTTTGACATACACAAATCCACGAGAAATAACGTCCGGTCTAGAAACCAATTTTTTTTCTGTTTTGCTCAATGTTAACACAATTACGAGCATCCCATCTTCAGAGAGTTGTTTGCGATCTCGTAACACAAGATCTCCAACATCACCAACACCTACCCCGTCTACATAAGTATTCCCTGCAGGCACTTTCCGAGTCTGGCGCGCAATTCCGTTTTCAATATCGACAACATCGCCATTATTGATAATAAACGTGTTTCCTTGCTTTACTCCAACAGATTCTGCTAACAAGCGGTGATGGTGGAGCATTCGATATTCACCGTGAATCGGAATTAAATATTTTGGTTTCATTAATGTAAGCATTAGCTTTAAATCTTCTTGATAACCATGGCCGGAAACATGCATACCTGATGAACTTCCTGTTCCATAAATCACTCTTGCTCCAAGTGAAAATAAGTTGTCTACGATACTTGTGACATTCCGTTCATTTCCTGGAATAGGACCAGCTGCAAAGATAACTGTGTCTCCAGCTAAAATCTCGACACCTCGAAAGTTTCCGGTAGATAAACGTGCAAGAGCAGCCATTGGTTCCCCTTGACTCCCCGTGCATAAAATCGCGACCTTTTCCGGAGCCAATTCATTGATTTCATTTTGATCAATCAACATCCCCTCAGGAACAGTTAAATACCCACGTTCCATCGCAACAGCAACGACATTCACCATGCTTCTTCCAAGCAATGCTAGCTTTCGATTTGTTTTTTGGCAAGCATCCACAACTTGCTGAACACGGCTAATATTTGAAGCAAACGTAGAGAGAATGACTTTGCGTTCTGCCCTCATGAATGCCTCGTCAACATGTTCACCTACCCTTTGTTCAGAAGGGGTAGCACCTGGCCGTTCTGCATTGGTACTTTCAGATAATAGAAGCAAGACTCCTTCTTTGCCGATTTCAGCCATTTTATGAATATCAGAATGCTCGTTATTTGCTGGGGTTAAATCAAACTTAAAGTCACCGGTATGTACGATATTCCCCTCTGGTGTGTGAAAGACCATTCCTAAGCAATCAGGAATACTATGAGTCACTTTAAAGAAATCTACACTTATATCGTCAAACGTTACAGTTGAGTTGGCGTTAATTTCAATCAATTCAGATTCCCTCAGAATTTTATGCTCTTTTAATTTTAATTCAATTAATCCTAATGTAAAGCGCGTTGCATAAACGGGTACATTTATCTTTTTTAAGAAAAATGGGATGCCCCCGATATGATCTTCATGTCCATGAGTGACAATTAACGCTCTGACTTTCTCTTTGTTTTCAAGTAAATAGGTAATATCAGGTATAATTAAATCAATCCCAAGTAAACTTTCATCTGGAAACTTATTCCCACAATCGATGATTACAATATCGTTTGAACATTCGATTGCATACATGTTTTTCCCAATTTCATGCAAGCCACCTAAGGCGAAAATGGATACTGCATTTACCTTTGTGCTCAAGAATAACCCCTCCAACTTTAAATAATAAACATAGTATGCCCTTTTTGGACTCCCTTAATAAGAGGAGTTATTTACTTTAGTATTCAATCTCAGCAAGTTGAATCCATGTCTAGTACACCATCCTAAGGCAGAATCCTTTTAGATTCTGCCTCTTCTTCACTTACCATCTTATGAGTTAGCACCTCCATCATCCATTACAAAAACTAAATTTTTATCACCTTGTTTATCTAAAATCGATGGACGATAGAAGAACCATCGTCAATAATGGCATCATAATCATTGGTAAGAGGAATTTCTTTTTTTTAGTTGATTCTAAGCATTATCGCTGGAGTTCACTATACTCTCAACAGAGTTTACGTAATTGGACAAAGGCTCTCCCTTGTAAATAAAGTTTCTAATGGCTAATACAGGACGAAGGATTGCCTCAGATTCTCCAGTCATTATTTTCAATTCCGTTTTCTCTGGCTCAACCGGATAATAAGAGCCCCACTCTACCATCCCTTCAAACGTGTGTTTCAAAACTTCTCCAAAATAAACAGCGAATAGGATTGATACTTTAAGTTTTAAATCATCTTCAACAGTATCAAATAAAAAGGGTAACTCTTTTTCTAGTTGTTTTATGCTTTTAGGAGAGTAGTCGACTTTAATTTTGAATTCCTTACACATCTCACGAAAGTCATCTGAATGTACATGACTAATAAGATTGCTTAACGTGTTGTCACTCACAGAAAATCCTCCCTTTAACGTACAATGCCTTGCTATATAGAATTGGCTATTCATATGCTAGTTATCCTACAATATGGTACTTAATGATACGTTTCCAACAAAAAAAGATCAAATTCACCCGATGCTTTACTAATTGCCTCATTTTTAAAAGTTCAATCATCTATTTTCTGTTGGAATCCACGCTTTGTTCACTTCCAAGTTACATCTTTTTGTTGAATGTCATAATTCTAATTCTTTCCCTGTAATAGCTCTAGGTACATAACTACCTTACCCTTAATTGTCCAAATTCCAAAAAATACATTTGATCTATTGCTTATCAAAATAATAATTGTTTTAATCAATGTAAGTTGTCATTCAATTACGTTTCAATCACAACTAGTAATTTGTATGATCAGTCAAAATGGGGTGACGTTATTGATATTAATTTACATAATTATTGTAGTGGCATTTATAGATACTTTTTCACAGCTTCCAATTATCGCTCCTTTTTCTATTAGTTTGGGAGCCAGTCCATTCGAAATAGGAATTATTATTGGTGTTTATTCGTTTTCAAATATTATCGGGAATATCGTATCTGGATATTGGATCGATCGAATTGGACCCAAAATAATACTTTGTGTAGGAATGATATCTGTTGGGGTGGTACTTTTCTTCTATTCAATGGTTACCACCCCACACCAGTTAGTATATGTTCGCTTTATACATGGTATAGCTGGCGGGTTGATTGTACCTGCTGCTTTTACGTTTTTAGGATCGATAAAGACAGATCAATCAAAAAGCAAGTTGATGGCTTTTTCAGGGGCTTCTGTTGGGGTTGCTGCAATTGCAGGACCAGCACTTGGAGCAATTATTAGTGGAAGGTTCGGTTATGATTCTTTGTTTTATTTGGTTACTTTCCTAATGATAGGTTTTGCCTTATTAGCTATCATTTTTGTAAAAGATCTTCCCTTAGAAAAAGGGGGTGATGACCATGGCGTGAACAGTCAAAATAACCATGAACCCTTTTCCATAACAAAACCACTTCTCTACTCATATCTTTCTATCTTTTTGTTATTATTCACGCTAGGGATACTAACATTCGCCTTGCCTTTAAAAGTAAACGAACTTCAATTGAATACTGAACTAACAGGGCCTTTATTAAGCGTATTTGGAATGGTTGCGATTCTAATCTTTATCCTTCCTACTAATTCTCTCTTTGATAAATGGAAAAGAACTCGAATAATGACGTTAGGGCTAATAATCACTTCTCTAGCTTTAATTGGTTTATCGTTGTCAGTCACGTTCGCGCATTTGTTATTGACGATGGTCATCTATGGGATCGGGTTTGCTTTCATCTTCCCATCTACAAGCGCAACTGTAGTGGAGTCTTCTGGAGAAACGAAACGCGGGAAAGCCTTTGGGCTATTTTACGCCTGTTTTTCTTTCGGTGTAATAGTTGGTTCCTTCCTTTCAGGTATGTTGACTGTGACACCCTCATATCTTTTTTTTATCGGTTCTTTAGTCTTACTTTTTGTTATTATTTTGTTCCATCTAATTGTTGGTCTAAAAACTTAAGAATCCTTTATATAAAAAAACTGCAACTGCTGTTATCTATCATCCTTGGCTCTCCTTCCTCGCTGAATATATCTTTCTATGTATAAAGGTGTCGGTTACCCGACACCTCAAAGACTCGCTATGATTGAGTGTAGCTATGTGTTGACGGGAATTCCACCCGCTTTTCATATGACACCCCCCATAAGCTTGACCGCACGATTACCACGTTTTAAATGGTGGTGATCCTGGAGGTGCATTCCCGATAATTTCCCACAATGGGATCACGTACCCGATGGCAATTACGACTAGCATAATGATGATCACACGTCCCCAACGCTCTGTCCAATAAGGTGTTTTCGCAGCATTTACTTCCACCTCAGCGATAGGAAATTCTGTTTCTCCTTTTGGTGCAAAGAACATGAGATGGACAACTGCATAGACTTGAAGAATAACCCCGACCATTAGTAAAGTTCCTCCAACAGCTAAAAACATCAAATATGGATCCCAACTTAATGCCGTTGCATTATCAAAATAAGTTGTATAGGAAGTTCTACGAGGTGAACCTAGTATTCCAACCCAATGCATCGCAACTGCCATGAGTGCCATACCTACTGTCCAAATCAATGTTTGGATAACTCCCAATTTATTCATTTTAGGTGTCAACACCCGCTTTGATAAATAAGGGACTAACCAGTAACTGATTCCGAAGAACGTTAAAATAACGCTTGTTCCTACAGTTAAATGGAAATGCCCGACAACCCACATCGTATTGTGAACGACTTGGTTTAATTGGTTTGTACTTTGAACAATCCCACCTGCGCCACCAGGAATAAAGGCAATCATTGCAATCATCGGTGCTAAGAACCGAACATCGCCCCATGGCAATTTTTTAAACCAACTGACGACTCCTTTTCCACCTTTCTTCTTGGCCGTTTTCTCAAACACAGAAAACATCGCGTACGCAGTCATTAACGAAGGAAAACCGATCGCTAAGCTCATAAACACGTGTAAAAATTTAACATGCTCTGTAATTCCAGGGTCAATAATTTGATGGTGGAACCCTCCCGGAATATTCATAATTACAAGTAACATTATAACGACACGAGTTAATGTATCACTAAACCGTCTTCCACCGATTACTTTGGGGACAACAACGTACCATGCAGACACGGCTGTTAAATACCATATATTTACTAGTGTGTGTCCAAAAGCCCAAAATAGTGTCCGGGCAAGCATCACATTGATCGTCTCGACCCAACCAATCGCCCATGGAATGATCATTAACACTTCTATCGTTACAGGAATGCTCCCGAAAAACAGTAGTACAAATACACCTGTAGCAAAGTAAGCAAGAATTGGAACGTGCTTTCCTTTATTATTCTTTCTCCAATTCGCAACTTGAATAAATGCTCCGAATGCACACATCCATACACCCAATACAATAAATACTAAACCAATATAAAATACAGGATGTGCTGCCATAGGTGGATAAAATGTATATAAAACAGATGCTTCATTCATTAGGATCGGGACAACCGCTAACACGAACCCGATCATTTTCAGTCCAAAACCGACCCATGCTAGCTTTCTTACTTTAGGAAGAAGCCCTCCTAGCGTATGAGAGAGTGCTGCATAGAAATAACCAACCGTAAAGAACGCAGTTAACACAAGAACTAATAATAAACCATGTGCTGTTAACACTTGATAATAAGTAAACCAGGATGGTAGTTCCAGAAGACCTGCTCGGTTTAACCCTTGCAACAAACCTAATACTCCACCAATAAGAAGTGCTGCGAATGCTACAAGTAAATAGGATTTTGATATGATGGCATCTTCTGGACTTATTCCGAGCACTTTATTCGATTTTTCGTTAAAAGATTTTTTTATAGCTGTTTCCACTTTTGGTCCCCCCTTTTATTTCACCGTAATTGTTGTAGCCATATGTTGGTGACCAATGCCGCAGTATTCATTACATACGACTAGATATTCACCTGGTTCATTAAACGTCTGTGATATTTTTTGGATATGTCCTGGCGTTACCATTGCATTTAAGTTTGTTCCAGCAACTTGGAACCCGTGGACAACATCTTTTGAAGTCATCGTAAAATGTACAGTCGATCCAGCAGGAATTTCAATGTTATTTGGATTAAACCTGAAAATTTCCAGTGTCATAACAACTTCATATTCGTTTTCACCAATTTGTTTCACACCTGGATTATCAAATGGTGCTGTCTCATCGACCTTTTGTGGATCGATCGTTTCCATGTGACTTGGTGGTCCCATTCCTAAGACAAATGTTTGATAACCTGTAAAAAGCATGAATCCTATAATCATACCAAAGCTTACAATAAGCCATATTTTTTCATCGAGATGAAATTTCATCGTACTCCCCCCTATACTCTAGCTAAATATACCGAAAACATTAATACATACGTTCCGAGAATGACTGCTGCTACTACTCCTAAGGAAAACCAGGTGCCTACGCGTGTACCATGATCTTTGATAGCCTCCTGCTTATTCTTTTTAGCTTCCATAGATTATCAACCTCCTTATCTTCTTACTCATATCTTATTTAATAACGCCTCTTAAGGTGGTGAGTTGAATCACTTAGAGTGTGGCTAAATAGTGAACGACTATCTGTAAGGTAGAAAAAAGAAATAGACAACTTGAGGAAAATACAAAAAGTGGCCCCGGAAGTTTACAATCAAATTGTAAATCCTCCGGGGCATCTATTATTTCGGTTGGCTAAATATTGGCAAAGTAACAATCATCATCAAGAAAAATAGGATCATTAAATAATTCACAGAACACAAGAACATGATACGGGCCCATTTTAATTCATTTTTCGTAAAAAAGCCGTATAGACTTAAAACGAACCAAGCTACGTTTAATAAGGTTGTAATCACAATAAAAGTTGTTCCAAGTGACATTAAATAAAAGGGCAATGGCAACAAGCAAGCAACATAGACAACGATTTGCCGCTTCGTCACATTCAATCCATGTACAACGGGAAGCATCGCAACTCCTGCCGCTTTATATTCTTCACATTTCCGTATCGCGATCGCAAACGTATGTGGCATTTGCCAAATAAAGATGAGTAAAAACAAGACAATTGGAACGATATGTGAAGCTGGCTGGATAGCAGCCCAGCCAATTAAAGGGGTAATAGCTCCAGAAACGCTTCCAATAACCGTATTTAGCGTATATCTTCGTTTTGACCACATTGTATACAGAACAACATAGGTGAACCACCCGACAAATGCATAAATGGTCGCTTCCACAGTTGTAAAAAGCAAAAGGATAAAACCAAGTACCGTCAAGATAATCCCCATTGACAAAACAACATGAAGAGGAATCGTACCCGTTACAGTTGGACGTTTTTTCGTTCTTTCCATTAATCGATCTATATCAACATCGTACCAGTTATTAAGGATAAGAGCACCTGCAATTACGAATGTACTTCCTATCATCGTTAAAAAAAATACATTTCCATGGTTCATAAAAGAATCATTGGAAAAATGCAGTGCTAACCAAAATCCAATAAAAACAGGTAGCACATTTGAAACTAACACCCCTCGTTTAACAAGTGTTGTTAATTCAGATATGAAACGCTCCTTCCTACCCAACAGCAAAGAAAGCTGTTTATTGATTCTCATTAACGATTCCTCCCCCTTAGAATAAATAGAAGACATTTAAGCTAGAAAGAGGTTCCCCCATTTCTACATTAACGGTATCATTTTTTATCGAGTAACAAGGTGATCTAAGTCACCATTACGAAAAGGGACATTTAAATAAAATAGATGAGCAAAGGGAAGAAAGATTGGAAAGTTATTAAAATAAAAAGGAACACGTTTTACGTGTTCCCTGTTACTAAGAATGATTGGTTGTAAGGTCCAAAATCTTTTTGTAAGCATTCATATAAAGGTCAGGGTTGGGATCTTCACCTTTAATCTTTGGTACCTCAAAGTCAGACAGGACAAAATGGTGCTTAGGTTGAATGTCATGCCTAGCTAAAGAACTCTTGCAACAGGATAAGAGACAACCGTCAATTGCAATGATCTCTCGACCGGATTTCGCTGTTCTGACAAGTGGTTTGACATCCCCACCAACACCAGCAATACACGACATTTCAGCAACGTTTTCTCGATCCATTTTTATCGCAATCATGTTAGCGGTTTGTGCGGCCGAGGAACATCCAGAGCATGAATACACAAGAGGTAAATCAGTTCTTTTCATCGTTGTACTCCTTCCTATTTAAGCATTTGATTTAACGAAATGTTGCGATTTTTTGGGGAGATGAAATTATTATGTCTTCTACAAGCTCTCCTCGTTAACCAAATAACTATCATTTACTATAAGTTATTTCGTTTCTTAAGTCTGTGAGTAATGTTACCTTTTTTATTAATCGTTAACGAAAAATAGAGAACTTACTTGTGATTAAATGAAAAAAACAAGGAGGACTTATAGAAGTCGCCCTTGTTTTATTAGCTATACTCCCATTTTCTCCAAAGTAAAAATGTAATAAAGGCTACTACCGAGGATAGTAAGGCAATAATGGTATTTCGAAAAACGAGTTCAAATTCTAATCCAAGATATGCTTCAATGGTCCACTGTAACATCACAACATTGATTGCTAAGGTTATGAAAATAATAGCCCAACAGATCTTTTTAGCCATGTCGAATCTTCCTTCCAACTGCATAGACAGTCCCGTTTTGAACTTCAATATCAATTAAAGGTAATTCGCGCTGAGGTGGTCCTGCAATCGGATGGCCATTATTTAAATCAAAATATCCTTGATGACACGGACATAACAACACTTCACTTTCTTGCTCATAAAATACCGGACACATTAAATGAGTACAGGCACTATTATACGCTTTTAGCTCCCCTGCTTTTGTATGAACTAGAAGGGCTGGGTCATTTTCAGTTGGATAATTAAATGTGATTGATGAACCTTTAGGTACTGAATCTAGCTTGGCAATTTCAACAAGCTCTCTTTCCTCTTCAAAATCACCAAACAGTGCCTTTACGGAAAATGGTAATGTTGTGAGCCCAAGAGCTACAGTTGCTCCAACTGCCGTTTTTAAGAAAGCTCTTCTATTAAACTTTAAGTCATCAAAACGGCTAATGTTCCCCGTTAAGTTCATCATGTCATCTTTGCTTTGATGTTTCTCACGTTTGCATTTCGTTTTCTCAGTCATGATAATTCCTCCTACTAGTCTGAATACACTCCAAAAAATTCCGGTACATATTTCCATTTATCATTTTCACTTGGTTTCTTACCATCAATTAAGTTCATTTGCGTACGACGTCTCCTTAGTGACTGCATCTCTTCAAAATCAATAAAGCGAATCGCTTCACTCGGACAAACCGATGCACACATTGGAGCAATATCATATTTTGAACGGTCGTAACACATGTCGCATTTATACATTTTGTTTTCTTCAAAATCAAACTTAGGGATACCAAACGGACAGGCAAATGTACAGTTACGACAGCCGATACATTTTTCGTCCATCGCTGATAATACAACTCCTTCTTCCGTAATTTGAATAGCATTAGCCGGACAGACTCGCGCACAAGCTGGGTCTTTACACTGCATACACATCATCGGAAAAGTCTGTCTGCTCTCAGTAAAATCAATATATTCTACATAATTCCGTTCTTTTGCATCATGATCTCCACACTCTCGGCATGCCGCTTGACATGCGCGGCAGCCGATACAACGTTCAAATTCTAGGTACATAATTTTATTCATAGGAAGTTCCTCCAGTAAGCTTTGATTTATACTTTTTCGAGTTTCACGGCTGCGACTTTAAATTCCGGCATTCTTGAAACTGGATCTAATGCAGGATTCGTTAATTTGTTCGCAGCTAGCTCCTTGCCCCAGTGATAAGGAATAAATACCGTGTCTTTACGAATGGCTTTTGTAATTCGGGCCTCAACGGTCATATTCGAACGTGGACTTGTGATCAACACCTTATCTTTGTTTGAAATATTGTATTGACTTGCAAGTTCAGGATGGATCTCAATATATGGCAGAGGACATTGCTGCATTAAAAAGTCAACACGTCTCGTTTGTGTACCTGATAAATAATGAAAGACAACTCGGCCTGTTGTTAAAATGTGAGGATAATCCTTCGTTGGCACCTCAGCAGGCTCTGCCCAATCAACAGCAGCCAAGTTCGCTTTTCCATCCTCTGTTCCAAACTTCTCTTTAAACATAGTTGGTGTACCTGGGTGATCTTCGGATGGACAAGGCCAGAATACACCATCTTCTTTATCAATTCGTTCCCATGTAATCCCGTGATAATCTGCTTTCCCACCTTTTGAAGCAATTCTTAATTCTTCAAAAATTTGTTTTGGGTTGTCGTAGGTAAAGAATTGTTCTTTTCCCATTCTCTTGGCGATATCACACATGATTTGCCAGTCTGTTTTTGATTCTCCTACTGGCTCTGTTACTTTTCGTACCCGGATGACGCGACCTTCTAAATTGGTTGTGGTTCCTTCATCTTCTGCCCAAGTTGTTGTTGGTAGAACGACATCAGCAAATTCGGCTGTTTCAGATAAAAAGAAATCACTTACTACTAAGAAATCCAGCTTTTTTAATCCACTCCAAATGTATTCAAGATTCGGCGCAGATACCGCAGGATTGCTACACATAATATGCATTCCGCGGATATTCTCCTTTTGAATTTCATGGAACATTTCATATGCAGAAACGCCTGCTTTCGGCATTTCCTCAGGTTTAATTCCCCACACACTCGCTACATATTTGACATGCTCTGGGTTATCAATTTTTCGGTAACCAGGTAGGGCATCCGCCTTTTGTCCATGCTCTCGACCCCCTTGGCCATTTCCTTGTCCTGTTATCGTTGCAACACCAGCAGCAAATTTTCCGATTTGACCTCGAAGTAACGCCATTGATGTGTAAAGTGTTACGTTGTCTACCCCTTTGTTTTGTTGTTCAATCCCACGACAGAACGTTACAATTGATTTAGGAGATCTTCCGTAAATATGGGCTGCCTTAATGATTTTTTCTTTCGAAACTCCTGTGATGGATTCTGTATATTCAGGAGTAAATTTCATAACCATCGCTTTTAATTCCTCATAGTTATTGCATCTTTCATTTACATACTCTTCATCAACATAGCCTTCTTTAACGAGTAAATGCATGATCCCGTTTGCTAACGCTGAATCAGACCCTGGTTTTAAATCTAGGTGAACATCGGCGACTCGTGCTGTTGGTGTTTCTCTTGGATCGGCAACGATTAACTTCGCTCCTTTATCCTTTGCCTTCCACAACCATTGGATCATCGTTGGATGACATTCAGCTGTGTTAGAACCGGCCATAAATAAGCAGTCGGTATGCTCAAATTCGGGTAATGGTAAACTAGATCCACGGTCAACTCCAAGAGTTTTCATTAGTCCACCGGCCGCAGAGGACATACAGAAGCGACCATTATAATCTAGGAATCTCGTCCCGATTCCAACACGAGCGTATTTACCAACTAAGTAACATTTTTCATTTGTCATAGATACTCCACCAAATACACCAACAGAATCTTTCCCATGGTCTTTTTGAAGTCTCTTGAAATTTTTCTCAATTAAGTCATAGGCTTCTTCCCAACTAGACTCAACAAATTTCCCATTCTTTTTTATTAACGGCTTTAAGATACGTTCTTTATGATTAACTGTCTGATATGCCGTAACCCCTTTAGGACACATTTTTCCGAGTGTAACCGGCCAATCATAACGTGGTTCAACCCCTACGACCTTTCCAGACTTTTCATTCACTCTAATATGCATTCCGCATTGCATGCCACAATAGCAGCAATGCGTGGTCACTAGTTTTTCACCAGGCTTTTGTAAGTTCTTTACTCCCTCTTTGACAAGAAATTCACTCATTTATTTGTCCCCCGTTTTCTCGTAATAAGAATCTTCTCGCTTTTGCCCGAATCCTGGGATATGAATGCCATTATTCGTTTGAATCGGTCCATTGGGAGAAGGTAAGTTTGATTGAATGTTTAACTGCTTCATCACACGAATTCTTCTTCTGCAACTCGGACAATAATCAGCTAAATACGAACCGTCCGCTAGTTGCAAGTCAAAACTTTGTGCTCCAAGAATTTCTTTTACATCTTCTATTTGATCATCATTACTGTATGGTGCTTGACATGACTTACACTCCCTCGTATCAATACCAACCACTTCTTGATAATTCATAGGCACAGCTGTTGTTAATGGTCTTACTGGAAGGTGGAACAGCTTACCAAATGGGAAATACACTAAGAAAATAACAACTGTTATTTGGTGAATGAGTGCTAAATAGTTGTGCATCCAGCCACCTAAAAATTTATAAGAAACCGTAAGTATCAATCCAGATACCGTTACCCAAAGTAGGATATATAATGGAAATAGATCAAATTCAACTCGTTGGGTTACTTTCACATCTTGGTTTCTAGAGCGTCTAATAAGTGCCATGGTCACACCAATTAACACCATCATCGCTGTGATGTTTAAACCGTTGTACACTAGTTCAGCAAATAATCCATTTGCTGCCATCGTAATAGTCGGAATTCCCATCACAACCATCTGATATGTTTCCGGATCAATAAGTTTAAAGTGCATCCAGCCAAATGTTAAACCAAAGGTAATTGCAAATGAGCCAATACAGCCCCAAGCAATCAACCAATGCATAATTCCTCTATAAATACCACGTTTAAAAATGAACTTCTGAAGTATGATGTTATCAAAGGCCGTTTTTGCTACGGCTTTCCAATTTCGTTTTACTCTTTTCTTCTTCTTCATATTTCGAAAACTTCTTTTAAGCACTTGGTGCGTTGCTGGTCTAACTGCCCATGCACATAATCGAACGGTCATTCCAATCGCAAAAACAAATGAAGCGATTAAGTAGCCAAACAACATCATATCTACATGTGAGAATTGCCCCGTGCCTACCCACATTAAGAAAATCAGGACCATAACAATAACGAATGAATACATACTTGCTTTCGAATAAAATGATTTTTCAATCTGACTCATTTTGCCACTCCTTATTTGTGACTCTTAATTTGATAAGTTTATTGTAAGTTTTCTTCCTCAGTTAAACTGTGAGGTTCGTCACATTAGAAAAAATCATTGTGAAAGTTTAATGAACAACATCATCTGCGCATAAAAAAAACGAGAACCAACTTCTTTCGTTCGTATACGGAAGGGTGAGAAAAGCTTAAAACGAAAAACCTGCTGAAAACTGTTAAGCCCGTCACTGTTATGACCTAAAAGGGACACACCAACTTTCAAGCAAGTGTGATTTTTATCACACTTTGCATTTTTCATTTCACTTATAATGAAGTTATTAATCATTTGGTAGGAGGTTTTTTACATGGCAACACTAAATTTGGAGCGAACTACTCATCAAAATACATTTCACCTTTCGGAAAAAACATTAACTGCTTTAACAGAAATTATGTATGAACAAAAAGTTGACGCTGGTACGTACTTATTTTGGGAAGGCTATGCCGCTGATAAGCTTTTTTATATAATAGAAGGCAATGTAAAAATAGTAAAAGGTACTGCAGACGGCAAAGATTATATTCTAAATATGTATGGTTCCGGTGATTTATTTGGAGAACTAAGCAGCTTTATGCCAATCAATTATAGCTACAATGCAATAGCATTATCTGATTGTGTGATTAGTGTCATTCAACAACAGGATTTAGAGATCCTTTTATGGCAACACGGAGAAATAGCTGTTGAATTCTTGAAATGGACGTCTTTGTTAAACCAGACCACGCAATCAAAGCTCCGAGATCTAACGTTTCACGGCAAGCTTGGTGCCCTTTGTTCAACATTGATTCGAATGGCAAATTCTTATGGAAAGACGTTCGAAGATGAAATCCGTATTACAAAGAAAGTAAAAAACGGTGAATTAGGAGAATATATCGGTGCAACAAGAGAAAGTGTAAATCGCATGCTTTCAGACTTACGAGACAAAGAAATTCTAAGCCAAGATAAGGGCTATCTTGTTATCAATAATCTTAAAGCATTAAAAGACATTTGTCATTGCGAAAATTGTCCATTAGAAATTTGTAGAATGTAATCCAAAATAAGACTGACTTCATTTCAGTCTTATTTTTTTTTACGAACAAAAGAGTGATCATTATCACAGTCTTTTAGAATGAAATTCAGTAATCTACTAGTAAAGGAGTGAACAAAATGTTAAATGGAAATGTAATAGCAGTCACTAGCGGGAAAGGTGGTGTCGGGAAATCGACAGTTGCGATTAACCTTGCCCTTACTTTAGCGAATTCAGGAAAGGAAGTAGCCCTTATAGATCTTGATGTTTACGGAAATAGTGTCCCTAAAATTTTAAACATAACCTCAAAACCAAAGACAATGAATAACAAAATCATTCCCGTTGGTTACGAAAACATCAAGGTAATGTCGATGGGTTTTTTAACAAAGGGAAATGATCCGATCATATGGCGTGGTCCAATGGCCGGTAAAATGGTAGATCACTTTTTGGACGAAGTCATTTGGGGGAAAGTTGATTACGCTATTCTTGATATGCCTCCAGGAACAGGTGATATCTCTCTGGATTTGCATAATAAATTACCTAATTTAAATGAAATCATCGTTACTACCCCTCACCCAAATGCCGTTCATGTTGCAGAACGTGCTGGATTGATGGCGAAAGAGACAAATCATACGATTTTAGGTGTTGTCGAAAACATGTCGTATTTCACACCTTCTCTTGGTACAGAAAAGTACTTTTTATTCGGGAAAGATGGCGGCCAAGCACTAGCAACCAATTTAAACACTGAACTTTTAGCTCAAATTCCTATATGTTATACACAAATAGATGAACAGCCTCCCCTTCTAATAAATGACTCTCCAACTTTATTAGAAGCTTACCAGTCACTTTCTGATAAAATTTCAAGGAAACTTCCAGTAACTCAAAAAAACTTGAGTTAAAGAGGCTACTAAAAAAGGTCAATTTTTGAGGCCACTGAAAAGGTTGGTTTTGATCTGCACCCCAAAAGTTAGAGTTACAATCTGACTTCTGGGGTGTATTTTTATGGCTAAATATAGTGAAGAATTT